>JBGPHY010000016.1:0-21407 GCA_041484625.1 Terriglobia bacterium
GGCCTCATTGGTTCCCAAATTCGACAGTCGCAAATCGGCAAGCGGAGATGTGAATAGCTTGCCCAAAGCCCGACAGTGTGTCATCTTATCTCCATCAAGCACCAGTTCTAGAAACTCAGAATCGGAGGAGGAAGATTGAGTACCAAGATTACTACGAACAACCACGGTCCGCTGAAGGTTGAAGGGGATTTTGTGGTCTGCGACATGCAGGGGAATAGCTTTGACCTGTCAGGTCGCACCGCCATCTCATTGTGCCGCTGCGGGCACTCGGAGAACAAGCCGTTTTGTGATGGGAGCCATCGGAGGGTCGGATTTCAATCCGAGATCACGGCTCGGCAGTTGCCGCCACCTGTACCTAAAGTCTGACCTTGCCAGATGCGTCATCGCCGCCCGGCGCTAAGGCATCCACCACCCTCGGTGCACTGCGCGACGGGACCGGCGTTCCGTTGCTAACACTCTACTTTTCGGTTCTTCTACGGCTCAAAAGGAAATGAACAGGTTAACGGTTCCTTCGATGAAATCCACACGCTGGTTCTCGAAGATGGGACTCCCCTCGAGTGCATTGAAAGCGGTGTAGCCTCTCAAATCGAAGCGCAAACCGAGCGGCCCGAGGATCTTTCTCAGTTTCACCCCGCCTCCGTAATTCATCGTGAATTTGGTACCGAGATTCTTCTGGCTGTCCCCCCAGGTGGAAATAAAACCGAGTCCGACAGTCCCGTATCGCCCTCTCAGATTTTTCACACCACCTGGCCGATTACTTTCAGTCACAAATTTGACTTGACAAGTCGATACATCCATAGAGTATTCCTTGCAGGCCAGATTTGATCTTTGATTGTACGGCCTGAAGGAATACACTATCCAGGATAGTGACCAAATCCTTCCCTGTCCTCAAGGCCTCGCATGAGTTGAGATTCGGCCGATACGCCATGGAGTCAGTCAGGCTAACTCCATTTCGAAAATGGCGGTCCTGATTTATCTTTTGGCGGTTTTCCGTTAAAATCGGGACTCCGCCAGCATTTAGAAGGCGGACATGGGACAGGCTTTTTCTCAGGGCGAAAGTGAGCGACTACCTCTCTTCCATCAAGACCTCGGTTCGCCAGGTACAGGCCTATACACTCAGGCACCTGGAGGCACCGATCAAAATCAACCAGAACGAGAATCCTTTTGATCTGCCGGAACCGATCAAGGCGGCCGTCCAGCAAGCAATGTCGCAGAAGACCTGGTCCCGTTACCCCCCCTTCGTCCCGACTACTCTCAGCGGCAAGCTGGCCAAGTTCAGTGGCTGGAAGGCCGACGGCATCCTGGTGGGCAACGGGTCGAATGAATTGATCGAATCTATCCTGATGGTCGTGGTGGAGAGAGGCAAGCGAGTGGTAATCCCACAGCCAACCTTCACCCTTTACAAGCTCATGACGACCATCCTGGGAGGGGATTGCCAGGAGGTCTTCTTGACTCCTGAATTCGATTTTGATGTCCCCCGGCTGCTCGATGCGGCCGATCAGGCAGATTTGACGATTATCTGCTCTCCGAACAACCCGACCGGATGCCTGCTGCTACATTCTGACTTGGAGGCGCTTCTCCAAGCCGCCCGGGGTCTGGTGGTGGTAGACGAGGCTTACCACGAATTCAGCCGGCAATCCGTGGTGCCACTTCTCAACGATCATGAAAACCTGGTTGTTTTGAGAACCTATTCCAAGGCCATGGCTATGGCAGGCCTTCGTGTTGGCTACTTGCTGGGCCATCCCGAACTGGTACAGGAAATCTCCAAGGCCAAGCTTCCCTATAACCTCAACGTATTTTCCATGGCAGCCGCCGAAGCCGCCCTGGAGCACTTCGAACTGCTCCGACCTCGCATCGACTTGCTGATCGAGGAACGGGAACGGCTCCGGGCCCGACTAGGGGAGATCCCGGGAGTTCGGGCTCTGTCCTCCCAAGCCAACTTCATTGCGTTTGAGACGCCTCTCGAGCCCCAAACGGTATTTGCCCATCTCTACGCCCAGGGCATCCTGGTTCGCGACATCAGCCGTTATCCCATGCTGGATCGTTTCCTGCGGGTGAGTGTTGGACTGCCTGCGGAGAACGATCGATTCATATCCGCCCTGAAAGGAGTTCTCAATTGACAAAGACGCGCACTGCCGAAGTGGCCCGCAGGACCAAAGAGACCGAAATTACCATCAGACTCAACATCGATGGGAAAGGTGATTCCAGCATTTCCACGGGTATTGAATTCTTCGATCACATGCTGACTTTGTTTGCCAAGCACGGACTGTTTGACCTGGAGATCCGCTGTAAGGGCGACCTGGGCGTGGATGGCCATCACACCGTGGAAGATGTTGGGATTGCCCTGGGGGAAGCGTTTGGGCAGGCCCTGGGAGCCAAGGAGGGGATCACCCGATTCGGCCTGGCTTATGTTCCTATGGATGAAAGCCTGTGCCGGACGGTAGTGGATTTCTCCGGCCGTCCTTACCTGGTGTTCCAGGCCCAATTCGGCGCCGAGATGGTGGGGGGATTGAGCACCGAATTGGTGGAAGAGTTCTTCCGGGCGCTGGCGGTCCAGTCGCGAATCAACCTGCACATCGAAGTGCCCTACGGGAAGAATTCGCATCACATTACGGAGGCCATTTTCAAGTCCGCTGCCCGCGCCTTTTGCGCTGCGGCGGAACTCAATCCGCGAGTCAGCGGCGTGCCGTCCACCAAGGGTGTGCTTTGATGATCACTATCCTGGATTACGCCATCAACAATCTGCGCAGCGTGGAAAAGGCCTTTATCAGCCTGGGGGTCCCGGTTGAGGTAACCGACCGGCCTGTCCGTGTGCTGGCGGCTGAGAAACTGGTGCTTCCCGGAGTGGGTGCTTTTGCCGATGCGATGAGCAATTTGAAGAGTAAGAATCTGCTGGAGTGCCTCTCGCAAAAAGTTATTTCCGGCACTCCGCTGCTGGGAGTCTGCCTTGGCCTGCAATTGCTGTTCAGCGAAAGCGAAGAGTTCGGTATCCACCGGGGCCTGGGTTTCATTCCCGGCCGGGTCAAACGATTGCCCCCCGCCCTGAGGGTACCCCACATCGGGTGGAACCAGCTTCACGTGAAGAAGTCGGACCCGCTCCTGGAGGGAGTTGCGAACGGGAGCTTTGTCTATTTCGTGCACTCCTATTTTGCCGACCCCGAACAGACGAGCGACGTTTTGACAACCACCGACTACGGGATGGAGTTTGCCTCTATTATCCGGAGAGGCAATGTTTGGGCCACCCAGTTTCACCCTGAGAAAAGCCAGGATGTGGGACTCCGGATCCTGCAAAATTTCGCGGAGCTGTAAGCGGATGATTATCTTTCCAGCAATTGATATGCGCCAAGGCCGTTGCGTTCGGCTCCTGCAGGGCCGAGTAGAAGCTGAGACGGTTTATGGTGACGATCCCGTGGGTGTGGCTTTGCAGTGGGAACGTCAGGGTGCACAGTGGTTGCACCTGGTAGACCTGGACGGGGCAATGGATATTTCCAGCCACAACCGGGACCTTGCCAGAAAGATCTTCGAGGCCTTGACAATTCCCATTCAATTCGGCGGTGGAGTCCGAAACCTGAAAACCTTGGAGGGTCTGCTGGAGACCGGCGCGAACCGAGTGATCCTGGGAACTGCAGCCGTGGAGGACCCCGCTTTCATGCGACTCGCCTTGGCTCAATATGCCGACAGACTGGCAATTGGAATAGACGTCCGCAGCGGCCGGGTGGCCACCCGCGGCTGGAATCAAACCGAGGGTCTCGATGCAGTGCAGTTTGCCAGGGCCTTGGCGGACCTGGGGGCCCAAAGAATAGTTTATACAGACATCTTCCGAGACGGCATGTTATCCGGGCCCAATCTCACAGCGACGCGGCGAATTGCCGAAGAGAGCACCCTGAAGGTGATTGCCTCGGGTGGAATTTCCTGTCTGGAGGACCTCATTCAGGTCAAGCAATTGGAGTCCTGCGGGGTTGAGGGAGTCATTGTGGGGAAGGCTCTTTATGAAGGAAAGTTCTCGTTGATGCAGGCACTGGAGTGCGCCTGAAAAAGTCGAAAGTCGGAGGGCCGTTGTTTTTGCGGGTAGGTTCCATTAGAATCTGTGGATATGCTGGCGAAGCGGATTATCCCCTGTCTGGATGTGGATCGGGGCCGGGTTGTAAAGGGCGTCAATTTTGTGGGTCTGGTTGATGCCGGGGACCCGGTCGAGTGCGGGAAGCGTTACGATCTGGCTGGGGCTGATGAACTGGTATTCCTGGATATCACGGCCTCCTCAGACGACCGAAATATCGTCGTCGACATGGTGAGGCGAGTTGCCGATACCGTCTTTATCCCGTTCACCGTGGGCGGAGGCATCCGCACGGCGGATGACATCAGGGATATTCTGCGGGCCGGCGCCGACAAGATTTCGCTGAACACGGCGGCCGTGAAAAACCCGGAGTTGATCACTTCGGGGGCGGAACGATTCGGGACCCAATGCATCGTGGTCGCAATCGATGCGAAACGGCGGCCCCCCTCGGCAGAGGGACCTCTGTCCTGGGAAGTTTTTATTCACGGGGGTCGCACCCCTACCGGAGTGGACGCCGTGGAGTGGGCCGAGCAGGCCGAACAACGGGGGGCTGGGGAAATCCTGTTGACCAGCATGGACCGCGATGGGACCAAGGATGGTTACGACGTGGAGTTGTTAAAGGTCATCACCTCGCGAGTGAGGATTCCGGTCATTGCCTCCGGAGGGGTAGGCAGCCTGGAACATATCTACCGAGGTTTCACGGAGGGGAGAGCCAGTGCCGCTTTGGCCGCGTCGATTTTCCATTTCGGTACCTATTCGGTCCAGCAAGCCAAGGCCTACTTGCGAGAGAGAGGGGTGCTGGTGCGCTGAGCAGAATACCGACTGCTGGCGAACCCCGCGGCCGGCATCGGACGCGCAACACCAATGGACGTGAACACACAGGAACTGATTTCCAGGCTCAAATTCGACAAAGACGGGCTTATTCCGGCCGTGGTTCAGCACGCGGCGACTCGGCGGGTCCTGATGGTCGCCTACATGAACCGGGAGGCCGTCGAACTTTCGTTGCATCATGGAGAGACTCACTTCTGGAGCCGCAGCTGCCAAACGCTGTGGCACAAGGGTGAGAGTTCCGGAAATCGGCAAAAGATCGTCCGGGTCGAACTCGATTGTGACTCTGACACCCTGCTGATGTTCGTCAACCCTATGGGCCCGGCCTGCCACACCGGCGCCCCCAGCTGCTTTTTCACCGAGCTGGTTTCGGGAAGGGATGCTCCTTCTGTCGTGCAGGAAGACACTCCCGACAAGCCGTCCCATTTCTCGACTCTGGAGCGGCTGGTCGAGGTGATCAAGAGCCGCAAGGCGGAGATGCCGGAAGGATCCTATACCTCCTATCTTTTTTCCAAGGGTATCGACAAGATCCTGAAGAAAATAGGTGAGGAATCCGCCGAGACCATCATTGCGGCTAAGAACCATTCCAGGGCGGAACTGACCCTGGAATCAGCCGACCTTCTCTACCATTTGCTGGTTCTCTTTGTGAACGAGGGTCTCGAAATAGAAGAAGTCTTCAAAGAACTTGAAAAGAGAGCACTCCAGCGCGGTGGCCCGTAACTCGTCACGACGACGGACTGTTTCACTGAGCACTACCGGTCACCGGGAACCGTCTATGATCAAACCGAGCTTTGAGGAATTTGTCGAGTACAGCAAACAGGGAAACGTGATCCCCGTGTACAAGGCCGTGACCGCGGACCTTTTGACCCCAGTGCTCGCTTATTTGAGAATCGAGTCCAGCGCCTCACAAGCATTCCTGCTGGAAAGCATTGAGGGAGGTGAGAAGATCGCGCGCTACTCCTTTCTAGGGAGTGACCCCTACTTGACGATTCGGGCCAAAGGTGAAGCCGTCGAAATTGTGAAAGCCGGGGAATCCATTCGGCGCAAGGGGCGAATGCTGGAAGTAATGAGAAAAATCACCGAGCGTTACCAGGCTGTTATCGTCCCGGGACTCCCTCCGTTTGTCGGTGGCGCTGTGGGCTATTTCTCCTATGACGCCGTGCGCTGGGTGGAAGACATCCCGCAAACCGGGGAAGACGATTTGCAGTTGCAGGATTCGGAAATGCTTTTTTTCTCCAACTTGCTGGCTTTCGATCATGTGCGCCAGCAGATTCTCATCATTTCCAATGTCATGTTGGATGACAGCTCTGCCAACCTGGAATCGAAGTACCGGAAGGCAGTGGGCAAGATTGAAGCCCTGGAGGAAATGCTCGGTCTTCCGGCTTCCCTGCCGGCCTTCGGCAATTCTGACTCCGGGCCGCTGAAAGTCAAATCCAACTTCTCCAAGGCCGACTATCTGAAAGCCGTAGAGGAGGGTAAGGAGTATATCAAGGCCGGCGACGTCTTCCAGGTAGTGCTTTCCCAGCGGTTCACGGTCCCCGTAAGCTCTGATCCCTTCAACATTTACAGGGCACTCCGCATTGTAAACCCTTCACCCTACATGTTCTTCCTCAAGCTTGGCGACCATTGCGTCATCGGGTCCTCTCCCGAGATGCTGGTCAAGATCAACAATGGCATGGCTTACTACCGGCCCATTGCCGGAACTCGTCCGCGCGGGGAAAGCGAAGACGAAGACGCGCTGCTGGCCGAGGAATTGAAGGCCGACGAGAAGGAGAAGGCTGAGCACATCATGCTGGTGGATCTGGGGCGAAATGACCTGGGCAAGGTTTGTGAATTCGGCAGTGTGGAAGTAACCGATCTAATGTTCATCGAGAAGTATTCCCACGTCATGCATCTGGTTTCCAGCCTGCGCGGCCGATTGCGCTCCAACCTGGACCGGTTTGACGGGCTGATGGCCTGCTTTCCTGCCGGCACTGTCACGGGTGCTCCCAAAGTCCGGGCCATGCAGATTATTGATGAACTGGAGCCCAACCGGCGTGGGGTCTACGCGGGGGCCGTCCTTTACCTGGATTTCAGCGGTAACCTGGATTCCTGCATTGCGATTCGCACGCTGGAGGTCAAGGACGGCAAGGCTTATATCCAGGCCGGAGGCGGAGTGGTGGCCGATTCCCTGCCGGAAAGGGAGTTCCAGGAAACCATCAACAAGTCGCGGGCCTTGTTGAAAGCTGTGGAATTGGCCGAAACCGGTTTTTGAGAGGCCTCATGATTCTGGTCATCGACAACTACGATTCCTTTACCTACAACCTGGTGCAGTACCTGGGTGAAATGGGAGAGGAACTCCAGGTTCATCGGAACGACAAGATCGATGTGGCGGAGATTGAGACTCTGAACCCCAGCCGCATTGTGATTTCTCCGGGCCCCGGCACGCCGGACCAGTCCGGCGTAACCCTGAATGTCGTGAAGTGCTTTTCCGGAAAGGTCCCGATTCTGGGGGTTTGCCTGGGACACCAGGCCATCGGCCAGGCCTTCGGCGGTAAGGTGGTTCGGGCCCCGTATTTGATGCATGGCAAAACCAGCGAGATTTGCCATGACAACCGGACCATTTTCAAGGACCTTCCCTACCGTTTCCCGGCTACGCGCTACCATTCCCTGATCGTGGAACGAAAGAGTCTTCCTAAATGCCTGGAAGTGTCTGCCACCACGACTGACGGATTAATCATGGGCCTGCGGCACCGTGAATTTCCCGTGGAAGGGGTCCAGTTCCACCCCGAGTCCGTTATGACGCATGAGGGAAAGAAACTGTTAGGCAACTTCCTGCAACTATGAGTGACGGGGCCATCTATGGGACTCTGCTCAACAAGTTTCAGCAGAAGGTGGATCTGGAAATCGAAGAAGCCGAGCAACTGCTCGAAGCTATCTTCAGCCAGCAACTGAGTGAGATCCAAATGGCAGCGCTGCTGACTGCGCTGGCGGCTAAGGGTGAGTCCACCAATGAAATCGTGGGGTTTGCGCGGGGGATGCGCCGCTACGCCGTGAAGCTCTCCCACCAGGAGGAGGGGCTTGTCGACACTGCCGGCACGGGGGGAGATGGAGCGGGGACTTTCAACATTTCAACCACGGCGGCATTTGTCATCGCCGGGGCCGGTGTTCCCGTGGCCAAGCACGGGAACCGGGCGATCTCGGGTCGCTGCGGGAGCGCCGATGTACTGGCGCAGCTGGGTGTCAGAATTGATGCCCCCCGTGAGGTCCTGGAGAATTGTCTGCGGGAATGCGGTATCACCTTCTTGTTTGCTCCCAGCTTTCATCCCGCCATGCGGATTGTGGCCCGGGTGAGAAAAGAGATGGGGATTCGGACCATCTTCAACCTGCTGGGGCCCCTCTCCAACCCGGCGAATGTAAAGCGACAAATCATCGGAGTATACACTCCACTGTTGACGGAGACCTTTGCCCAGGTCCTTCAGCTCCTGGGAAGCGAGAGAGTGCTGGTTTTTGCGAGCGAAGAGGGGATGGATGAGATCTCGGTCACTGGCCGTACCTGGCTGTCCGAATTGGCCGCAGGTTCAATCCGAAACTACTCGGTGGAACCGGAGGAGCTGGGAGTGGAGAGGAGGCCTTCCCGGGAATTGCTGGGGGGAGATGCCGTTGAGAACGCCAGGATTTTGAGTGGTATCCTGGAAGGTAAAGTGGATGGGGCAAAACGTGACGCAGTCCTGGTCAACGGGGCGGCGGGCATTTACGTGGCGGGCCGGGCCGAGTCTTTGCAGTCGGGGCTGGCCATGGCCCGGGAGTCACTGGAAAGCAGGCAGGCTCTTCACAAGCTTCGGCAGTTGATTTCCTTGTCCGGTGCCGGCCAGGGATGAACCACCCCCAAGGCCGGGTTCAACAAACTCAAGAGGGCGGAATGGCAGACAATATCCTGCAGCAGATCGTGGAGCAGAAGCGAAAGCGAGTGGAGGAATTGAAGCGCGGTACCCCGCTCGACGAAAGGTCGGTCGTGCGCCCGGCAGCTTGCAGGCCTTCAACCCACCGCCCTTTTTTCAGCGTGCTGGATCGGACAGACCGGATCAACTTCATCGCTGAAATCAAGCGGGCCTCCCCTTCCAGGGGTATGTTGCGGGAGCATGTCGATCCAGCGGAACTCAGCATTGCTTATGAGTCACATGGCGCCGCCGCCATTTCCGTGCTGACCGAGGAGAAGTACTTCCTCGGCTCACTGGAGGTCCTGAAAACCGTCACCGAGAGCGTGGCTTGCCCGGTCCTCCGGAAGGATTTCATCTTTGATCCTTATCAGGTCCTGGAAGCCGCCGCAACAGGGGCTGACGCTATCCTGCTGATTGTCGCAATCCTGGATTCGCCATTATTGTCGTCCCTGCTGGCGACGGCCGACCGGGTAGGATTGAATTGCCTGGTGGAGGTTCACAACCTGGCCGAACTCGAACAGGCACTAAAATGTGGCTCACAAATCGTGGGGATCAACAATCGCGACCTCAAGACCTTGAAAGTGGATCTCCAGGCTACACTCCAGCTAGCTCCTCATGTTCCGGACAACGTGCTGCTGGTCAGCGAAAGCGGGATCAGTACGGCCGATGACGTCCGGTTGTTGCGGGAAGCCGGGGCGGATGCGTTCCTGGTGGGAGAGCACTTCATGAAATCTCCTGATCCGGGGAAGGCGCTTCGTGAACTGATGATCCGCAGCCTGAACTAACCGGGAGTAGTCCGAACCCCAGGCTTGGATTCAGTGCCGGAGGGCTTCCATAGCATGGAGACTGTTTCGCTTTGAATTTCCGACGGACAACTGAAGAGTCATGACGAAAGTCAAGATTTGCGGAATTACGAACATTCAGGATGCGGAGGCTGCCATTGCGTTGGGTGCCGATGCCTTGGGTTTTAACTTCTGCAAACGCAGCCCGCGTTACATCGAGCCGGCAAGAGCCAAGGTCCTGGTGGAGGCCCTGCCCCCCATCGTTTCCCTGATCGGAGTTTTCGTGGACGAGTTCAGCCCGGAGCGGGTCATGCGAATGGCGCATGCGGTGGGCATGGGCACCGCGCAGTTGCACGGTTCAGAATCCGTGGAATACATCAAGCATTTGAGCGAACTGCGCGTGATCAAGGCGTTCCGGGTGGATGAAAAGTTCGAAGTCCGACAATTGTCCCGTTACTCAGTCAATGCGTTCCTTCTCGATGCCCATCAGGAGGGACAGTTGGGGGGGACGGGAAAAACCTTCAACTGGAAACTGGCCATTGATGCCAAAGGTTATGGGCGAATCATACTGGCAGGGGGGCTGAATCAGGAAAACATCTATGAGGCGATTCGAATGGTACAGCCGTATGCCATTGACATTTGTAGCGGCGTCGAAAGCGAACCTGGCAAGAAAGACGTGAAGAAGCTGGACGCATTGTTCCGGGAAATCCAGAGGGCGCACCAGGAAATGGGCTCCTCGGCCCCCGGGTAAAGGCAGCTGTAATGGAGAATCCTCAACTGAGTCAGTTGCCGGACGGACAGGGACATTATGGTCCTTACGGGGGCAAGTTTGTGCCTGAGACGCTCATGCATCCGCTGGAAGAATTGGAGCAGGCTTACATCGAGGCTCGCCAGGACCCTGAGTTCCAGAAGGAACTGGATTACCTACTCAAAGAATACTCCGGCCGGCCGACTCCTCTCTACTTGGCCCGGCGCCTGACCGAATATTTGGGCGGTGCTAGGATTTACTTGAAACGCGAAGATCTCAACCACACCGGCGCCCACAAGATTAACAACTGCCTGGGACAAGGCTTGCTGACTCGGCGCATGGGGAAGAAACGGGTCATTACAGAGACGGGAGCCGGCCAGCACGGAGTGGCCACTGCCACGACCTGCGCTCTCCTCAACCTGGAATGTGCGGTTTACATGGGCGAAGAAGACATGCGCCGCCAGGAGTTGAATGTCTTCCGTATGCGTCTACTGGGGGCCAAGGTTCATCCAGTGTCCAGCGGCAGTCGAACCTTGAAGGATGCCATCAACGAGGCCATTCGAGACTGGGTGACGAATGTCCGCACGACCTATTATCTGCTGGGTTCCGTCCTCAGCTCTCATCCCTATCCCATGATGGTCCGTGATTTCCAGTCCATCATCGGACGGGAAACCCGATCACAGATACTGAAAAAGAAAGGTCGCCTGCCTGACACTCTGCTGGCTTGCGTGGGAGGCGGCAGTAATTCCATCGGCCTGTTCCATTCGTTTCTCGAGGATGCCGGGGTTGCCATGATTGGGGTGGAGGCCGGTGGACGGGGCGCCCAACTGGGACAGCATGCTGCCCGCTTTCGTGGCGGAAAGCCGGGGATCCTGCAAGGAACATATTCTTATGTCCTGCAAACTGAGGATGGGCAAATCGCCACAACTCACTCCGTATCGGCCGGACTGGACTATGCGTCGGTCGGCCCGGAACATGCTTACCTTCATGACGTGGGCCGGATCCAGTACACTTCGGTGGATGACACAGCGGCGCTGGAAGCGTTTCACCTGCTGAGCCGGCTGGAGGGAATTATCCCGGCACTGGAGAGTGCTCATGCTGTGGCCGAGGCCATCTGCCTGGCGCCAACACTCGAAAAATCTCATCTGATTGTCATTAACCTTTCGGGGCGGGGCGACAAGGATGTGCAAAGCGTGGCTCGACTGGAAGAGCATGTGGAGCTCTGATGACGACCCGAATTCAGGCAAAATTCCGGCAGTTGCGAGAGGCAGGCAGGAAAGCTTTCATCCCCTACATTACGATGGGAGACCCCAGTTTGGAATGCACTTTCCAACTGGTGCTGGCCTTGGAGAAAGCCGGAGCAGATGTCCTGGAATTGGGAGTTCCCTTTTCCGATCCCGTGGCTGATGGTCCCGTGATTCAGAGGGCAACCGAACGAGCATTGGCCAATGGGTTCCGGTTGAAGGACGGGTTGGAATTAGTCCGCCGCCTGAGAGAGAGGACTCAGATCCCCCTGCTACTGTTCAGCTACTACAATCCCCTGTTCGCCTATGGTTTTGAGAGCCTGGCCCAGGAGGCTCAAGCCAGGGGGGTGGATGGATGCCTGATCACCGACCTATCGGTCGAGGAAGCTCAAGTTCCTGTCGAGATCCTCGGCCGTTCCGGATTGGATACAGTCTTCCTGGTTGCCCCCACCAGCACTGAAGACCGGGTTCGCAAGATTGCCCGTTACTCCTCAGGCTTTATCTATGCCATTTCTCGTACGGGAGTCACAGGCGTGCAGGACTCACTTTCCGGCGACATTGCTCCATTGCTCTCCCAAGTGCGGAGGCACTCCCAGTTGCCGGTGGCAGTGGGTTTCGGGATTTCCCGCCCTGAACAGGTCCGGGAAGTCCAACGACTGGCCGACGGGGTCGTGGTGGGGAGCGCGATTGTGCGTTGCATTGAAGAAAACCTGGAAAGCCCGCAACTTCCCGAGGTGGTCGGAAGTTTCGCCCGCTGGCTCAAAGGAGATTCCTGACGCATGGATATCGCTGACTGGCGCAAGAGGATTGATGAGATCGACGAGAAATTGGCTCAACTGCTCAGCGAACGGTCCCACTGTGTGATTGAGATTGGGAAGATCAAGCGCCAACGACATCTCCCGATTTACGACCCGGAACGAGAAAAAGACATCATTGCCGGGATTACCCTGAACAACCGTAGACCTTTAGGTAACGATGCACTGACCCGATTATTCGAAAGAATCCTGGATGAGTCGCGGCGCGTGGAACGCCTGATGGCTGGTGAACACCAGCCGGACAAGGGAGCCAAGCAATCATGATCGTGGTAATGGAAGAGGGTGCAGGGGAGGGCCGGATCCAGCGGGTTGTCGAGAAGTTGGTGGAGTTGGGGTTTGACATCCATCGATCCACGGGCATGACACGCACGGTACTGGGGGTGGTGGGCGACCGGCTCATCGACCAGCGGGATCTGGAGTTGATGGAGGGGGTCCGTGAAGTCGTTCGGGTCACGACGCCGTACAAACTGGCCAGCCGCCGGTTCAGGCCTGAAGGAACACGCATCCGCCTGAGAAACTCGCGCCAGGAAGTGGAAATCGGAGGGGAACAGATTATTCTTATGGCTGGGCCTTGCAGTGTGGAAAGCCGGGAACAAATAGGGGCAGTTGCGGAGGCCGTCAGTCGGCATGGGACCAAGGTTCTGAGGGGAGGCGCCTTTAAGTCCAGGGCCCATCCATACAGCTTCGAGGGTATGGGAGAGACAGGGCTAGGCTTATTGCGCGACGCGGCGGACCAATATGGTCTCTTCGTGGTGAGCGAAATCCTGGACGGCGGGCAGATCCCCCTGTTCCTCGACTATGTCGATATCCTGCAGGTCGGGGCCCGCAACATGCAGAACTACCAGCTGCTCCGGGACCTGGGACGAGTGCGAAAGCCAATCCTGATGAAACGCGGCACTGCCGCGACTCTTGAGGAGCTATTGGTCTCCGCTGAGTACATCATGGCTGGAGGCAATCCGGATGTCATCCTCTGCGAAAGAGGAATCCGCACCTTTGAAAACTACCCGCACAATACGCTCGATATCTCCGCCATTCCCGTGATCAAGAAGCTCTCGCACCTGCCGATTCTCGTGGACCCGTCGCACGGAACCGGCCGCCGCGATAAGGTGCCGCCCATGTCGCGCGCCGCCGTGGCCGCCGGTGCTGACGGCCTGCTGTTGGAAGTCCACCCGGATCCCGATCACGCCTTGAGCGACGGTGCCCAATCCCTCTTTCCTGCAGAGTTTGAGCAACTCGTCAGGGAGCTGAAGATGATTGCCCCCGTGGTGGGGAGATACATCTAGCCGGGGTCTGGCAGGTGACGGGCGCAAGCTGAGGAAATGGTCTCGACCAGGTTTCGGAGCTGGTTATGAACAAAGTTGTTGCATCTGCCCGCGAAGCGGTGGCTGACATCCAGGATGGGGCCATCGTCATGATGGGAGGCTTCGGGCTTTGCGGGATCCCCGAAAATCTGATTCTCGCCTTGCGTGAAAAGGGCACTCGCAATCTCACCATCATCAGCAATAACGCCGGCATCGACGACTTTGGCATCGGCCTGCTGCTCCAGCAACGCCAGGTCCGCAAGATGATCTCCAGCTACGTCGGAGACAACCGGCTCTTCGAAGAGCTGGTGCTGAAGGGAGACCTGGAGATTGAATTGGTACCCCAGGGCACGTTGGCCGAGAGGATTCGAGCAGGCGGTGCAGGAATCGGCGCGTTTTACACTCCGACCGGGTACGGGACAATCAGCGCCGAGGGAAAGGAGACCCGCTCCTGGAATGGGCGGCAGTACGTATTGGAACTCCCCCTGCGCGCCGATTATTCCCTCGTCAAGGCCTGGAAGGGCGACCGGTTCGGAAACCTGCTCTACCGCAAGACTGCCCGGAACTTCAATCCGGTAATGGCTACGGCGGCGGCCGTGACCATCGCTGAGGTCGAGTATCTGGTGGGACCGGAGGAGTTGGAGCCTGATTTCATTCATACTCCGGGAATCTATGTGAAAAAAGTCGTGATGGGAAGCAGGTACGAAAAACGGATGGAACTCCTGCCAGAGGAGTAGCTCTGCCGATCACGCGAGATTGCGGTCTCTGAGAGAAACTATGTCAGACAACCAACGAGAGTGCATTGTGCGCAGGGCGGCCCAGGAGTTGCAGGGAGGGAGCTACGTAACTCTCGGGATCGGACTGCCAACTTTGGTCAGCCATTATGTCCCGGCGGGGGTCAGTGTGTTTTTCCTCTCGGAGAACGGCCTTCTCGGAATGGCCCCCAACCCGGAAGGAGCGGACCCTGACCCTGACCTGATCAATGCCGGCAAAGAGCCAGCCACCGCGGTGTGTGGTGCCTGCTTTGTGGCGAGCGAAGAGGCCTTTGCCATGATCCGGGGGGGACATATCGACCTGGCAATCCTGGGCGCCATGGAGGTGGATGAGGCAGGAAACCTCGCCAATTGGATGATCCCCGGGAAAATGCTGAAAGGCATGGGCGGGGCCATGGATCTGGTGGCTGGAGTTAAACGGCTGGTGGTAGCCATGGAACATACTACCCGGAACGGAAAACCCAAGATTGTTCGCCATTGTAGTTTGCCATTGACCGGCCTGGCAGCCGTCGATCGCATCATCACCGAGATGGCAGTTATCGACGTCACTCCCTCCGGACTGGTTCTGAAGGAAATCGGCCCGCATCTGACTGTGGAGGAAGTGCGCCGGAACACGGAAGCTGACCTGGCTGTGGATAAGGACTTGAAGATCCTTGAGGTTTGCGCGGAGCCTTTCTGAAGATGCGGCGCTTCATTGTCGGAGTCATGGGGCCTGGCGACACCACCGATCAAGAGACCCTGGAGAATGCCCGCATCCTGGGGAGACTCATCGCCGAACGGGGGTGGGTGGTCCTGAGCGGAGGCCGGGATTGCGGAGTCATGAAGGCAGTTAATGAGGGGGCCAAGAAAGTGCCTGGCAGCCTTACCGTGGGCATCCTGCCTTCGGCCGAAAGCCGGCCGTCTCCGCATGTGGACATTGTCATCGTGACCGATATGGGAAACGGCCGGAACAACATCAACGTGCTCTCTAGCGACATTGTGGTGGCCTGCGGAAGGGGCGGACCAGGGACGGTGTCGGAAATTGCTCTCGCCCTAAAAAACAGGAAGTCAGTGATTCTTCTCCGCGCAGACTCCAGCGCCCGATCCTTCCTTCAAGACCTCGCTCCCGGCCGCGTCTTCTGGGCTGATTCGCCCACAGAAGTGATTGACCTGATCCAGGGGTTTGTACCTTGAGGCACGTCTTTTCCACAGGCCCGGCGTTCCGCCAACTAAATGATTGACTCCGGGTAGAACTTATCGATATAATCCGGATGCAGTGATGTGCGTCTTGCCCATTAGAGCTTTCTTTCCCTTCAACTCTATGAACTTCATAATTGGCGAAAAAGTGGTCTACCCCAACCATGGGGTTGGTGTAATCGAGCAGATCAACACGCGGACGGTTTCCGGGCGGGAGGAATCTTTTTATCAGCTCAAGATCTTCTCTAACAGCATGATGGTGATGGTCCCCACCCACAATGTTGACGACGTGGGTTTGAGGAAACTAATCAAGAAGGACGAGGTCTCAAGAGTCATGGATCACCTTCGAAATGCCAAGGTCAGCAACCACCCGGACTGGAAAAGCCGTTTCAAGGAGAATTCCGACAAGATGCGGACCGGATGCATATTCGACGTGGCGGAAGTGCTGAAGAGCCTTTCGATTCTCAGCCAGAGCCGGGTCTTGTCTTTTCAGGAAAAGAAGATGCTGGATCGGGCTCGTTACCTGTTGGTGAGTGAGGTAGCAACAGTCGGAAATCATGCTGAAGATAAGGTCCAAGAACTGGTGGACCGCGCGTTAGTGCAGGTTCAGGTCAGCCGAAGTCACGCCTGAACTGCTAGGTTCTCTAGCAGTCGCACAGTGCCCGGTGGGCGGTTACCTTGTTACCTTGACGAAAGGAGCTCGTGACCTCCACGGGTTGTTAGAATTGGATGCGAAGAGAGGAGCGGAAGTATTCCGTCTTCAGAATCCCCATGATGAGGGCGTTGCAGTACTGCCCTCCCAAGTAATGATCCTCCCTTAGAATTCCTTCGCGCTGGAATCCGCATTTCTCGTAAACACGGATGGCTCGGGGATTGTTCTCGTAAACTCGCAGGAAAATCCGGTTTAAGTTCAGCTTTTCAAAACCGATTCTCAGCACCTCTTGAACCGCCTCGGAACCATACCCCTGATCCCAACAATCAGTCTCACCGATCATGATGCCAAGTTCCGCTTTTAGTGCCACCCAGTTGATCTCTTTCAATCCGATGGAGCCGATGAGGCGGCCTTCACGAGTCTCAATGGCAAACACCTTTTCTCGTGGATTGGCCATGGACACACTCTCCAGCCACTTCATTTCATCCGCCCGGGAAACGGGGTAGGTCAGCAGGTCGGAAAGGTGCCGGGTCACCGCTTCGTTATTGACCCAGTGAATAACGGTCTCCAGGTCCTCAGGTTCAAAAGCCCGCAGGCGGATTCTTAGACGGGTGGACATGGGTGGCAGGCCTGCGTTGGGGAGGAATGAATTCTCAGGCTCAGTACCCCCTCGCTCTCGGGGTCGTCCTTGGCACCTTCTGCCGGAGACGAGAACGACGCCGAGGAAGGAGAACCAAAAAGTGGTCGATCGTATTGACCTGGCCTTCAGGTTTCCAACTCGACGTTCCAGTAAAGGTAATCCCTCCAACTATCAGGAAAGTTTCTGAACACAAAGGTAACGTTTAGGGTTGGAACCCAGTTCGGCTCCACTGGCTTCTGAATCAGCCGCATACCGGCCTCCTCGGGAATCTGGCCTCCCTTTCGCCGGTTACACTCGATACAGGCCGTAACGATATTCTCCCAATTCTTGGTCCCTCCCCGGGAGACAGGGATCACGTGATCAAATGTCAGTTCGTCAGTGGAAGAAGCCCTGCCGCAATACTGACAGGTGTGACGATCGCGGGCATAGATGTTGGCCCGGGAAAATTTCACGACACGAGTCTTTCTCACCTTGACGTACTTTAGCAACCGGAGAATCGAAGGCAGTCGAATGGAGAAAGTGACGCTGTGGATTTCTTTGGAATACTCCTCGATGACCTCCACTTTACCCGAGAAAAGCAGGGTGATGGCACGCTGCCAGGGAATGATTTTGAGCGGCTCAAAAGAAGCATTTAATAAGAGAGTGCTTTCCATAATATTCGTTTAGCTCTCGTCACCTTGCGAATCCTGGTTCGTTCCGAGAGCCGATTAGACAACGCAGGGAGATTCTCGTTTCTCAACTCTTCCTTCCTCGGATACAAAAAAACCGACATCACTCGAGAAGCAAGCCAGTCGGTTTCAGAGAGAGTCCAGTTTAGCCGAAACGTTCAGCGGCATAACCAGACGTCCTTCCGGTTTCCCAGGAAGATCATCTGAAACCTGAGATCCATTCCCTCCCACATGTTCCCGACTCCTGTGATCTCGCTAAATCCAAAACGAATCCGTATCGGGCCGAAAACGCAGTCCTCGACCCCGGATTATTTATTCAATTATCAATACAGGTCGGTTTTTGTCAAGAGTTCTTCGCGGCCTTCAGAGAGTCCGCCCGGGCGATAAAGATGAAAAGGTAATCCCCTAGCGCAGCCCCGGTTGATGGGGCTGCGGTTCTAAAGCTCCCAGGCTGGCAATGCCTAAGCGCGTGTCTAAGAAGCGCCAATTTTGTATTTGTAGCGCACCAGCCATACTTGTAAGGCAACTGCAAGGCGGCGCTCCGTCGCCGCCGTACACGGTTTCGAAGGAGCGAAACCCTCCAGGATGCAAACGGTCGCATGGGTGCCGCACTCCGACAATCCCTTCTTAGACGCGCTCTTGGATTCAGGGCCGCAGAGTCAAATACCGACTCTGGGCTGCAACATTTTCATGTGGGGTAGAAGTCCCAAGGGTGGGATGAGGGGTCGTGTGGGATTCGAAAGGGGCAGCGTTCCATATCGAATGACTGCCCCTACGAAATCTCATCCAATGGCCTACATAACCGGATTTACAGCTGGTGGCGAACTCGGCTGTTGTGTAAAATCGAAGCAGTCCGACATGTCCTGCGCGGCAGCAACGCGCTTGTTGAGGGGCGGCAAGCCAAACGTGGTCTCGCAGAATATCACGCGGATCAGGCCATTCCCTTTGCCCTGTGGGGGGTAGGAATCGGGCCCTCCGGCCCTCGAACAGCGTTGGAGTATTGGAACTGAACCGGGACAGTCCCGCTGCCGTCGGTCAGCGGCACTTCCTTCATCACCAGGTTGAGCGCCGCACCCACCTCGAACATCGGAAAGTCCCCACATTCTTCTCCCTGCCGGGACACCCATCCCAGGAATTTAACGGCGTTGGGGTCATTCCCAGCCTTGATGGCATCTTCCACATCGGGGTCAGTCCTGGCTTCATTGAGTTCGTGATAGAAGGTAGCCACGATATTTTTCCAAGGCTGATCGAAAGCAACGATACCGTTGTCAGTTCCATTCGGCTGGGTTTCGGAGAAGACCCCAATGGCGTAGTAGATAGTGTCCTGGGCGGAAGCGTGGACAGAGCCATGATAGCCGCCCAGTCCTTGCAGAGAACTGGCCTCTTCCTCCGGATGAACGGGATTATCGGAGGCTACTCCTTTAGTGGACTGCTTCGCGGCTTGATGGGTAGGACCCTCATCAGTGGTCAGAACCGTCCCACTGGGCAGCAAGAAGTTAAAAACGGTTTTCGCCAAATCAAAACCGTTGAGACGGCCTTGCGAGTGAAGTTGCTGGACCAGATTCTCGACATCTCCCTGAGAGAATTCGGACGGCTTTGATCCCGGCAGAATTTGAGAAGGCTTAAAGGTGCTGGTAATCGATTGATTCTTGAAGTACTGCATCATCACATTGTTAAGATTCTGGTCCGCCATGACCGCTGCCAAGGCTTTGTCGATTTTCTGAATGTCACTCTGTTTCCAGGCCTGAGAGCCGCCCACATACAAGTTGGTGAAACTTAGATCTTGAATGATCTTCCCACTGTGGTAGGCCAGATTATGCTTGGGGGTCGGATGAACGCCTGGCGCGATCACTTCCGGGTGGGCAGCTTCTCCTCCAGGGAGAGAGGCCTTGGCGAGGAAGTACTTCTCGGCGCGAGAACCTTTTGCCACTGTGACATTCATAGGACGGTATTTATTGGACTTTTGACTGCTTTTCATGATGTTCCTCCTAATCGATCCGTTGATAAGCCCTCAAAGTGATTGACAAACCAAGCATGGAAGACACCTGAGACACAATCCATCTCTTCTCAAGAGTGAGGTCGTAAATCGGCTGAACCACAACTCTCAGCAGGATTCCTGAATGCCATACCCGGCCATGTCCGACTTCTCGCCCTCCACAAGCAAGACCGCAGTCACTCCCACTCACGGTCAGTGGAAAATCAAGTTGGATTTATTTGTTTACAGATTGCTTTAGTCACAATGGATTGTCAAGCAGTATTCTTTAAGCCAGATATTTGGTTGACAGGCCCGGAAGGTTTCTCTATCTTACTTACAAAAGTAAAGGGCGCGTAGCTCAGTTGGTATGAGCGCTACCTTGACACGGTAGAGGTCATCGGTTCGATCCCGGTCGCGCCCACCATGCCTTTTCTGCTTCCCTCTGAATCAGTTAACCCCGGATGAGCAAGCTCCCGGTTTGCGGCTCCCGCCGAAACTTGGGAACAATTTGGGAACAAATGCCGCTCCAATTGTTCGACGGCCTGCCGCTGGGCTCCCGGAATCACATGAGTGCAGATCGAAAGCGTGATCCGTGGGTCGGCATGCCCCAACTGGGCCTGTGCCACCGCCACGGGAACTCCCAATTGAGAAAGCAAGGTGCTGTGGAGATGCCGCAGAGCATGCCAACTTAACCGAGGCATACCCAGCAAATCGCAGGCTGGATAGATCGCCCGTTTGAGCAGATTGCCGTCGCTCAATGGATTCCCATCGCGCGTGGCAAAGACCAACTCTGTCGGACTAGGCTTGACTCTGGATTTTCTCTGGCGCAGCGCGGCAAGAACAAGCGAGCTCAATGGCACTTGCCGCTCCGACCGGCGAGACTTCACCGTGCTGAAATGACCCCTGTAACAGGTTTCGACAACTCGAAGCACACCTCTTTCCAGATCTACTCGTCCCCACCGTAACCCAAGAATCTCTTCGATTCGCATTGATGTCATCATGGCCAGCAAGACCATGGTGCGAGCTGGTTCAGCCAGAGCGCTGAGCAAGTCTCGGAACTGGGCGGGTTCGATGAAGGGTGTTCCCGCCGTCGCCCTGGAGGCAGTTTGATGCCCTTCGCCGGGTTATCAGGGATGTACGTCCACTCCACCGCATCGGCAAGAATCTTCCGCAGAAAACAGAGTCGAAAATTACCGGACGGAAAAAGGGCGGGTCGTACAGCGGCATGTTTTGTATTGAGGAGAGATCAACGACAGTCAGAAAGAGTCGTGGTTGCGGACGATTGAGGTAATAGAAGAGGAAGGGAAACGAGCGCGGCCGATGGCGTTGTTGGCTGCCGACCGACCGGTCCCCTCGACGGAAGTGGAAACCGTCCAAGTCCGATTGAACCAGTTGGAGTTGAGACGAGCCCGACAAGGGGGGGGCCTGCTGGCTGGCCTGGCAGCTTGGGCAAGAATTGCAGCTGGATGAGTTTTGGGAGGACCGGTGGGGGAAGAGCCGCAAGGGGACGGGGGGTCAAAGAACGGGGGATGCGGCGACGCCGTCTGAAAAAACTCTGGAAACGGCTGGGCGAGTTCCAACGGCAAAAATTGACACGGGATGTTTTATTGCTCCAGTTGGGAGCAGCCCAACAAGAGGCGGGACCAGCCTATCGGCTGGTAGAGATTCGGCTGCCGGGGAAGAACGAACCCGTCTCGGCGGACACTTTCACCTTTTCTCTCCACCGGGAAAAGCTGAGACAGGTGCGGCGCAGTGAAGGACAGTACTTGTTACGCGCCTTCCAGTGTGGCTCCGAGGGCGGAAGGCTCTGGGATTTTTACATCCAGCTGAC
>JBGPHY010000017.1:0-21346 GCA_041484625.1 Terriglobia bacterium
AACTGACACACTACGAGGTTGAGATCCCCCGTTTTCTGCTCAATTTCCTTTTCTGACTTGGATTCCAGACAATCTTTCCTAGAAATTCAGTATGGCAGAATGGTCCTTCTGGCCTTTTCCATCAACTTTCAAGCTCATTAGGATCCATGACTCGGCCGCTGCGGATCAATCTGGAAGGGGGCGTTTATCATGTCAGCGCACGGGGCAACGAGCGCAAAGCCATTTTTCGTGATGATGAGGACCGCCGGCACTTTTTAGAGTTGCTGGGGCAGAGCGTGGAACGTTTTGCCTGGTTGCTGCAGGGCTACGTCTTGCTGGAAAATCATTATCACTTGCTGGTGGAAACGCCGCGGGGCAATTTGACCGGCGGCATGCAATGGCTCAATGTCAGTTATAGCATGGGGTTTAACCGGCGGCACCACCGGGTAGGACATCTTTTTCAGGGCCGGTTCAAAGCGGTGCTGGTGGATTGGGAGCATTGGGGGCTGGAAGTCAGTCGTTATCTTCACTTAAACCCCATACGGGTAAAGCTCCTGGGATTAGGAAAGGAAGAGCAAGCGCGATGGCGGGCGGGAGTGGGACGGGAAGCCTCGCGGGAGGTGATAAGAGCCCGATTGCAGAATTTGCGCGAATATCCCTGGAGTTCCTACCGCGCTTACCTGGGGAAAAGCCCCTGTCCGGCCTGGCTGACTTGCGAACGGGTGTTCGGATTTTTCCCAGGAAAGAGCCCCGAGCGGCGGCGGCACTATCAGCGTTTCGTGGAAGGTGCAGTTCGGGCGGGGGAAGCGGTCGAGATCTGGAAGGAATTGAAGGGACAGGTGCTCTTGGGGGAGGAGGAGTTCTTGGAAGGGGTTCGGCAGTATTTGCAGGGCGATGAACGCGAGCAGCCGGACCTGGTGCGGCTCCGGCGGCGGGTCAGTTGGGAGCAGGTGGTGGCAGCAGTCGAGGAAGTGAAGGGGGAGGGCTGGGAACAATTCCGGGACCGGCGGAAGGATTGGGGGAGAGATCTGGCCTTTTGGCTAGCACAGCGACATGCAGGCATGACGTTAAAGGGACTGGCCGAACGAGGCGGCGGATTGGATTACACCACGGTGGGATACGGAATCAAGCAAATTGAACGGCAGCGCCTGGCGGACCCACGACTGCGCAAGGCTCTCAGCCAAGCCGAAGCCTTGTTGCGAACTTAGAGATGTGACCCCCATTTCATGGCCTGAAGAAAGCCCCTCTCAGAAGTTTCCCGCAATCCGAATTCGATCGTACATTAGACCTCGGTCGCGGAGTTGTATCGTAGCAGAGATTCTTAGGAACTCGGAGAGAAATAGGGGCTGGCAAATCAGCGACCCACCGCTCATTCCCGCCAGAGGTTTTCGAAGCGAGTAAACTCCTTCAAGAAAGCCAGCGATACAGATCCGATAGGCCCGTTGCGCTGCTTCCCGATGATGATCTCGGCGATTCCTTTGTTCTCTTCCGTTTGGCGGTAAATTTCCTCGCGAAAAATGAATAGCACCAGGTCGGCATCCTGTTCGATGGATCCGGATTCGCGGAGGTCCGAAAGCTGCGGACGGTGCTGGCCGGTCCGCTGTTCGGGAGCCCGACTCAGCTGGGAGAGGGCCACTACTGGGATACTGAGTTCTTTGGCCAAACCCTTCAGACCGCGGGAGATCGAAGAAATTTCCTGCTGCCGGTTCTCAAAGCGGGATTTTCCTCCGGACATAAGCTGCAAGTAATCCACAATCAGCAGGTCCAGACCGTGCTCGGCCTGGAGGCGGCGAGCCTTGGCGCGCATCTCTAAGAGACTGAGTCCCGGCGTGTCATCAATAAACACCTTCACTGCCGTCAATCGGTTCACTGTTTCGATAATCTTGCGCCATTCGTCTTTGCTGAGGTAGCCGGTTCTGAGTTTATGGGCGTCAATGCGGGCCTCCGAGCAGATCATGCGGATCAGCAACTGGTCGCTAGACATCTCCAGGCTGAAGACTCCAACCGTCTTGCCCAGCATCGCCGCATGCGTCCCCAGGTTGAGACTAAATGCCGTCTTTCCCATGGAGGGACGGGCTGCGACAATGACCAGGTCTGACGCCTGAAGACCTGAGGTGAGTTGATCCAGCTCAGTAAAGCCAGTGGCCACGCCCGTGATCATCTCTCTCTGGGTGGAGGCATCCTGGATTTTCTTCAGGCCTCGCTTGGCAATGTCGGTGATATTCTGAAATCCCGTGCGGATGCGGGTTCCCGCTAGGTCGAAAACAGCTTTCTCGGCTGAGTCCAGAATGGTGTCAACATCGTCCTGCTGCTCGTAACACGAGTTGATGATTTCACTGGACCGCTTGATGAGGTTGCGGAGGGTCCCTTTCTCCCGTACAATCCGGGCATAATATTCCAGGTTGGAAATGCGCGGCACCCCGTCAATCAGCGAGGAGATGTAGGCCCCCCCGCCAACAGCCTCCAATTGCCCACTGTTCCGCAGTTCATCGTTCAAGGTGACGAAATCGATTGGCCTCGAATTTTCATAGAGCCGCACCATGTGCTCGAAGATCAAACGATGGCTGCTCAGGTAGAAGTCGTCTTTGCTGACAAATTCGATGGCTTCCCCGATGAGGGGGTTGTCGAGGATGATTGAGCCGAGAACACAGCGCTCGGCCTCAAGATTATGCGGCAAGCCCCTGTCCAGGGTGAGGTCGGCAGGCATTGGAGTCGAAGACGATCAAAAACGTTCTGGACGGAAAAAGGGAATCCGGGGGCCGAAGCTTCGGATTCCAAGCCGGGGTGGAAACCGTGCCTAGTCAAACGAGGAAAACCGCTCCCGGGACTTAGGATTCCTTTACTACTTCGACGTTGATGGGGACGGTTACTTCCCGATGTAATTTGACCGGCACGCTGTACTGACCGATGGACTTGAGGTGATCTTCGAGTTCGATCTTTCGCTTGTCAATCTTGAAACCGCGAGCCTCAAGCGCCTCGGCAATGTCCATGGCTGTCACCGAACCATAGAGCACCTCGTGCTCTCCCACCTTCCGGCTCAACTGGATCGAAACCTGGGCCAGTTGCTGGGCCAGAGCCTCGGCTTCCTGTTTCTCTTTGGCTTCACGACGGACCGCCACTGTCTTTTCCTGTTCAATTCTGAGCTTGTTCGCCGGTGTGGCCAGAACTGCCAGCTTCTTGGGAAACAGGTAGTTCCGGGCGTAGCCGTCACTGACTTTGACCACATCTCCTCGGGTACCGAGCTTTTCGACACGCTCTCTCAATATGACTTCCATGTTGCTCTATTCCTTACCTTCCATTGAAAATTCCCCGAAAACTGTACCGGTCATTCCGCCACAAAGGGCAACAGGGCGATGTTCCTGGCGATTTTGATGGCCTCCATCAGTTTGCGCTGGTGGGGCGCACAGACGCCGGAAATCCGGCGGGGCAGAATCTTCCCACGTTCCGGAATGAACTGACCCAGCAATCGGACATCTTTGTAATCGATGTGGTCGATCTTCTCCACACAAAACTTGCAGACCTTCTTGCGCCGAACGTATTGCTTCCGGGGCGGGCCGCCGCCAGTTGCTGGCCTTCGAGGACCTTGATGAGTTCCATTCATGACTGTGTCTCCTCATTGAGTTTTCGGATTAGATTGCGGGTGCGGCCGCCTCAGCAGGCCCGCCCGGAGAGCGCTTGCTTTTTTTCTTCAACCGGGCAGCCTTCACTTTCTCGACCCGCTTGATGTTTTCATCCACTCGAACGGTTCCGTAACGGAGGACGGAGTCCATCACCTTGAGCCGACGCTCAAACTCCTTGATGGTGTCGCCACTGCCTTTCAGGTGGAAGAGCACATAGACTCCTTCTCCGAACTTCCCGATCCGGTAGGCCAGTTTCTTCTTCCCCATCCGTTCCACGCTTTGAACTTCCCTGCCAGTGCCATTGACTACTCCTTCCATCTGGACAACCAGTTTCTCCAGTTCCTCGTCCGTCACTGTGGGGATAACAATAAACATGAGCTCGTAACTTCGCATTGACTCTTGACTCCTCGCAAGGGGTCTTCCGAATTGGAAGCACCCCAGCTAATTGAACTGATTCATGGCTGCCTGCAACCCTTCCAGGCAGACGACTTTGACTGCTTCTGTACCTCGAACCACCATGGCACCGGCTGGTTCCCGAAGTTCACGAGCGATGGGTCGCAATACATACTCGGCCGCCTCGCCAGTTTCCTGATCGAGTTGGATCCCCAGCCGGATCCGAATGAATTCAATATCGCCCAAAATCTGAATGATCGACTCCAGGCCTTTATGACCTCCGGAACTACCTTGCCCCCGTATCCGGATCGTGCCAAAAGGCAAGGCCAGATCGTCTAGAATGATGATCAGATCTGCCGGTTTCGCATCGAAATCAACCAGCAGCTGCTGCACTGCCCTGCCGCTAAGATTCATGTAGGTTTGTGGTTTGGCAAGCACCACCTCAGTCTGCTCGAAGTGTGTGCGGGCCGTCACCGCATGAGAGCCCCACCAAAGCCATTCGGCTTCCCCTTCCACCGCCAGCCGGTTCACCACCTCAAAACCCAGATTGTGAGGAGTATTCCGACACTTCTCGCCCGGGTTTCCCAGACCCACAACGATTCTCAGCGAAAGCATGATGCCTTCCAAAACCCGGAAGCAGGGAAAAGGACTACTTCTTCTCTTTCTTTTCCTTCTCTTCAGCCTTGGGCTCGGGGGTCTCTCCCTCTTCAGCCACCTTTCCCTTCTTGATCACTTCGGGCTCCGCAACCGCAGGTTCCGCAGCAACCTCTTCTACCTTTTCAGCCTTCGGAGAAATAACGTGAGCTACCACCAGGTCCGAATCCGAAAGGATCTTGACTTTGGGGTTCACCGGGAGATCGGAAACTCGAAGATTGGACCCAATCTCCAAGTGTGCAATATTAATCGTGATGTTCTCCGGGATATCGACCGGCAGGCATTCTACTTCCACTTCACGCAGGACGAATTCGAAGATTCCTCCCTGAACCTTCACTCCCATGGCTTCCCCCACTGCCACAATCGGCACATTCACTTGCAGGGATTTGTCCATGGCAATCCTTACCAGGTCCACGTGTAGCAAGGATCCCTTGATAGGCTCGTGGGTCCAGTCCTTAATCATGACTGGAGTGGTTTCCCGATCCTGGACGTCCAAGGTGAAAATGGTGTTATGGCCTGTTCCGGAATGAAGAATGGTGGACAACTCCCGGGGACTGACTGTTACCGGTAGCACCTCCTGGTGGTTCCCATAGAGAATGGCTGGGATCAAACCGCTCCGCCGAACACGACGGGCCGCATTTTTGCCGAACTGATCCCGAAGCTCTGCTTTTACTGTGCTCTGACTCATTTCAAGATCTCCTCATTCCTTTCAGAGGGAAGATCCCAGACCGTCTCTTCCTATCTATCATCAGTCTGCACGGTTATATGAACAATGAACTGACCGAACTCTCCTCGTGGATGGATTTGATGGCCTTGCCCAGCAGTTCGGCCACGCTCAGCACCTTGATTCGATCCAGCTTGGCGGCCTCTCCCGAAAGCGGTATGGAGTTGGTGACTACCAACCGGGTCAATCCTGATTCCCGGATGTGCTCCACAGCGGGACTGGAAAGGACGGGATGGGTGCACGACGCATAAACCGATTTGGCCCCTTTCTTCAAGAGTGCGCCCACAGATTTGACCAGCGTGCCAGCGGTATCCACGATATCATCCACAATCAAGCAGTTTCGCCCCTTGACTTCACCGATTATATGGACCACCTCGGCCACGTTGGCTTCTTTCCGCCGTTTGTCGATGATGGCCAGGTTGGCATGTAGCTTCTTCGCATATGCCCTGGCCCGCTCGGTGCCCCCGGCATCCGGAGAAACCACCATTAAATCGGGGAAAGCCTGCTCTTGGAAGTAATCGATGATGACCGGAGCCGCGAACAAGTGGTCTACCGGAATATCAAAAAACCCTTGGATCTGAGGTACATGCAGATCCATGGTCAGGGCCCTACTGGCCCCTGCCGTCGACAGCATATCGGCCACCAGTTTAGCCGAGATTGGCACGCGGGGTTTGTCCTTGCGGTCCTGTCGAGCGTAACCGTAGTAAGGCAACACTGCGGTGATCCTCCGGGCAGAGGCTCGCTTGAAGGCATCAATCATCAGCAAGAGTTCCACCAGGTTTGTATCCACGGGCATGCAGGTGGGCTGGATTACAAAGACATCCTGCCCGCGCACATTTTCAAGAATTTGAAAGTAGATCTCTCCATCGCTGAAACGCGTGATTGAGGCATTCCCCAGAGGAATGCCGAGAGATCGGCAAATCTCATCGGCCAGAGGCCGGTTTGCGCTCCCGGAAAAAACCTTCAGATCATCTGGCAAGGTAAGGCGCTCCAAATATCAAGAATGGGGGATCCCGTTCTGCTACCCTTTCACGCTCTTCTGCTGAGCTGGGAGAGATTGATGGAACAGAATCTGGCTGGGGCGGGAGGATTCGAACCTCCGAATGCAGGTTCCAAAGACCTGTGTCTTACCACTTGACGACGCCCCAAGGTCTCAAAGCAGGGATTCCACCAGGTTCTGCCAGTATTGAACCCGACTCAAGGTCTGAGTCCGGACCATACGAATGCTTCCAGAGGAGAAACTCCCCTGTACTTTCTTCAAGGTTTGTTCGGAGTCAAACAAACCGAAGAGTGCAGCCCCACTCCCTGTCAAGCCAACTGCACGTACCCCCAGGCAAACCAATTCCTCTTTCACTTCCCTGAGTTCTGCCCGGGCCTCAAACAATGTCTGCTGAAAGTCATTCTCCAGCAGTCGCAGGTCACTCAAGCTATCCAAGTAACCGGAGCAGAAAACTGGAATCATACTTTTGTTGAACCTGTTTGTCAACGTCAGACTCGCCGTGGCATAGGCATTTGGAGTCGGAACAGCAAACGGCGGAATCGCCAGGAGGATATGCTTCTCGTCCCGCTCTTCCAGCGGATAGACTTCCGACCCCCGACCGACGCCAAGCGCCGTGCCTCCCACAAGAAAGTAAGGAACATCGGAACCCAGGCAGCCGCCAAGTTCGAAAAGTTGCTGGCGGGTGAGCTCGATTTCCAGCAGGCGCTGCAGCCCGATCAGGGTGGTGGCCGCATTGCTGCTTCCGCCCCCGAGTCCTGCTCCCGGAGGTATTCGCTTCTCCAAGCGGATTTTCAAACCTGACTGAACTTCCAAAAGATCGACCATTTTCTGGGCCGCTTTCCAGACCAGGTTGTTCGGTCCGTCGAGTTCAGGGGAAGAACACTCGAGCTTGATACCCGCTTCCCGGGTTCGCTCAATCTCAATCCGGTCATGGAGATCGATCGATTGAAAAATCGTTCGAATCTCGTGGTAACCGTCTTCGCGTTTTCCCAAGATATGGAGGCCCAGGTTAATCTTGGCATAGCTGCGAAGAGTGATCTTTTGATATGCCACGCTTGAATCCCCTGGTCACCCGCCAACGAAAAAAAAGCTCAACCTGTCGGGTTGAGCCGGGAAGGAACCCGCGAGTCCCCCTATTTCTTCTGCAAGGAGGCCAGTTTGATTTTCAGTTCATCCAGCTTCTTCTGGACCTTACGAAGATCTTCGTCGTCCTGGTGGTAGGAAATGGAGAGTTCCCAGGCCTTGTGGGCTTCATCGTACTGACCGTTGCGGTAGTACAGGTCCCCGAGGTGGTCATGAATGGTGGGATCCCGGCGAACCCGCTCGAGCGATTTCTTCAAAAACTTCTCTGCTTCATCCAGTCGGTTCAGCTTGAAATAGGCCCACCCCAGACTGTCTAAGTAGGCCCCGTTGTTAGGTTCCAGGTCCACGGCTTGCTTGATCAAGTCGAGAGACTGCTCTAACTGCACGCCCCGGTCGGCCAGCATGTACCCCCAATAGTTGAGAGCGGCGGCATGCTTGGGGTTCAGTTCAAGGACCTTCTTGAACATGGCCTCTGCCTTGTCATATTCCTTCTGGCGCTCGTAAATGGAACCCAGCGTAAAGCAGAAAGATTCTTTGTTCTTGAAGTACTTTTCCGCCGCCAGGGCAGCCTTCTCCGCCTGAGTGTAATCCTTGTCGCGCTGGTAGATCTGGATCAAGGCGTAATAGACCTTGAGATCATCGTCCGCGTTTTTCAGACGAGACCGGAGATCTCGAACTGCCTGGCTTGACTTGCCTGTCTCTGCCAGGACATCGTCGTAAAGGACCTTCGATTCCAGATCCTCCGGATGGGCTTTGACCACTGCTTCCGCCGTCGCCAAGGCCTTATCCAACTGGCGACTTATCCGGTAGGTATCGATGATGTAACCTTTTTCCTTGAGATCGTTGTCCGGATTCAGTGACTTCAGCTCGGTAAAGTACTCGATGGCCTCGGAATACTTACCCAATTGTTGTGCCACATACCCGGCATGGGTCAGGAAGATTCCCCGATTCTGGGCCTCGGAGGCTGTGTAGTTCCGATCCTGCTTGGAGGACAATTTCAGAAGGTGCTGGAAGCGTTCTTCGGCTTTCTCATACTTTCCTAACTCCTCATACAGGGTTGCAATGTAGAATGGCACTTCCAGGCTGTTAACCAAGATGGTATTGGCTTTGTTAAAGTTCTCCAGAGCTTTGTCAAACTCCTGGCGCTTGCGGTAGATCTGGCCCAGGCGCATGTAAGCAACCCCTTCATCCGGATCGGACTCCAGGATTCTCACATATTCTTTTTCGGCCGACTGGTCCTGCCCATCTTCAATCAAGGCTTGCGCCAAGCCCCGCCGCAAATCCAGGCTGTCTTCGTCCGCCGTCAAGGCCTTGCGGTAAGTCTCAATGGCGTTCTTGTAGTCTTTGCTCTGTTCATAGGTGTAAGCCAGCTCCGACAGGATTCGTGGAGACTCAGGATTGGCTTGCAGAGCCTTTTGGAAAACGTTGATGGCTTCTTTGAAATTGCCCTGGTCTGAGTATATTTGTGCCAGGTTGGCCAAACCAGCCTCTGAAGAAGGGACCATTTCCAGGAATTTCTTCAGGGTGGTGATGGCCTTATCCGTCTGTCCATCATAACGATAGAGGTTACTCAGGCTCAGCATCGAGGAGGAATCGGCAGGATCCAACCGAGCAATGGTTTCGTACTCTTGGACGGCTTTTTTCAGATTCTCACTGGAAGCTGGCCCCCGGTTCAGGTCTTCATTGGCGATGCTGGAGTAATAAATCTGTCCGAGAAGCTTGTGGGCTTCAAGGCTGTGGGAGTCGAGACGGATGGCATTTTCGGCCTCCTGCACGGCCTCCCGGATTCGCCGGTGCCGCAGGTAAGCGCTGGCCAATTCCACGCGAAGTGAAGCCGACTGGGGATCCTCCTGGACCGCCTTCTTAAATTCATCAATGGCCTGAACGAATTTTCCCTCTTCTTCCAACCCGCGGGCCAGACTGAAGTGGTAATAGGCCCCGGAGAGGTTACGGTCATTCGATACCACGGTCTGCAGGGCCTTCCGTTTGTCTTCCCCTTCCTTGGACTTCTTGGCCAGCAGGTTGGTGGAAAAGACCATCACCAGAAGCAACAGAACGGCCCAGACCTGAAGCCGCCCAGAAGAGAATGCCTTCCCAGTGCTGTGTGAATCGCGCATTGTCGTTTCCCTTAAGTCTTTATTGAACAAAATAATCCCATGGCTCGAGGTGGCTCGTCAATCAATGCTTGAAGTGCCGGACTCCGGTGAACACCATGGCCACTCCATGCTCATCTGCCGCCTGAATAACCTCTTCGTCTCGCAACGACCCGCCAGGCTGGATGACTGCAGATACACCGGCCTCGGCAGCAACATCGATTCCATCCCGAAAAGGAAAGAAGGCATCGGAGGCCATCACACATCCTTTGATGGGCAAAAGGGCCTTGGAGATGCCAATCTTGGCGGAATCGACCCGGCTCATCTGTCCTGCCCCGATGCCCGTGGTCTGACAGCCCATTGCATAGACGATCGCGTTTGATTTCACGTGTTTGACGACCCGCCAGGCAAACCTCAATCCCTCCCACTCTTGCGATGTCGGGCTTTTCCTGGTCACCACCTTCCATTGATCTTCATTCAAGGGTATGCGGTCGACCTCTTGAACCAGCAAGCCCCCTTCCACTCGCTTGTAGTCGAAGGGATGAAGGTGGTTTCGGGATTCGTCAAATTGAAGCAGACGAAGGTTCTTCTTGGGGGCCAGCAGGCTTAATGCCTCAGTAGTATAACCGGGAGCAATCACGGCCTCTACGAAGGTCAGGGCGATCTGCTGGGCCGTCTCTTTCTCCAGCGGCCGATTGAATCCCAGCACTGACCCAAACGCCGAGATGGGATCACAAGCTCGAGCCTTGATGTACGCTTCAACTTGACAGTCCTCGGAAAGGGCCACACCACAGGGGTTGGTATGCTTAATGATCACGGCACAGGCATCTTCAAATTCCCGCGATAGCTGGTAAGCTGCGTTCAAGTCAATGTAATTGTTGAAGGAGAGTTCCTTCCCCTGAAGTTGTTCCGCTTCCGGTAGCAACGCGTCAAAACGGGACCACTCCCGATAGAAGGCGGCTCGCTGGTGTGGGTTCTCTCCGTACCGAAGATCCGAGATCTTCTCCAGGTTGAGAATCATCCGTTTTGGAAAGAGATCCTCAATCTGGCGGATAACCCCGTCCCGTTCCTCGAGGCGGGACAGGTGCGTAGCAATCGTAGAATCATAATTTGCCGTGTGGCTGAAGGCTTTCCGGGCCAGTCTAAACTTCGAGCCCAACGAAAGCTCGCCTCCATTCTCCCGTAATTCTTCCAAGACCCATCCGTAGTCACCAGGATCCACCACCACGACAACGTTACGAAAGTTCTTGGCTGCCGACCGCACCATGGATGGACCACCAATATCAATATTCTCGATGACTTCTTCAAAGGAAACATCCGGCCTTCTGGTGGTCTCTTCAAAGGGGTAGAGGTTGACCACGACCATGTCGATCGTCGAGATCTTGTTCTCTTGCATCTGCCGCTGATGAGCCGGGTTGTCTCGCACAGCCAGTAATCCCCCATGTACCTTGGGATGGAGAGTCTTGACCCGCCCATCCAGGATTTCAGGGAACCCCGTGAACTCAGAGACCTCCTGAACTGGGAATCCGGCCCCCTTCAAGGATCTTGCCGTACCCCCGGTAGAGATGATCTCCACGCCGAGAGAACGCAACCCACCAGCCAGCTCCAGCAACCCGTCCTTCTTTGATACACTGATTAGTGCTCTTTTCACTGTAGTCACTTTCCGACCTTCTTGAAGATGGTCCCTCGGCTGCCCACCATGGTCAAGGGAAGGACGCGGGATTGATTCGTCACTGACAAAGCAATCGCATACCGCATGGCGTCGTGGGGGAAAGCATTGAGGGCTTTCTCACAAATCCCCTGCGTTCGCTGCTATAGCTCCGGAATTGGTCTTCCCGCCATGTCACCGTTGGCTGATTTCCAGGCCCACAACCAAAGCCTCGCAATGTCGTTCACGCTGTGGGAAAAGGATAGGGAAGCAATTCCAAAAAGAGGCGAGCGGGCGTCGAAGACCTCCTCAGGATAAGCTCCCAGCCCCCGAGGATAGGCCTCGCGATAGCGCTCGGAAAGACGCAACCGCCTCCCTCGGATTTCCTCCAGGAACTCCCTCAGTGAGCCTGGCTCTTTTCCCGGATCATCATAAACCACCAGAGGAAATTTCGGGGTATTTTTCTCCAGGTATCGCAGCAGGGAATCAAAGTCGCTGGCAGTCATGCCATCTCCTTCCGGCAGATTCAGGAAGATCAGGATTCTTGCCGTCTTACCGAACTCCCTCGCCAAATCGGAAAACCTGGGCCTCGAGCGAAGTAACCTGGATATCAGCCGCATTTCCCGCTGCAAAGCCTCCTCCGCCTTTCGCCGGCCGGCCGGATCCAGGAAAGCCAAGACAGGCTGCGATTTTAACCCGTTTTCCAGGGCTGGCCACTCCCGCTCCAGTATCCGCTTCAGCGAGTCGGGCATGAAATAGCCCACTTTCGCCGTGATCTGCGCCTCTGCTGTCGTGGACACAACAAGGTCCGATGCGTGGGAGAGCACGGGCACGGAAACCAAGAGGCAAGAGATTGGCAGGAATCTCGTAATGACGCTGGAGATAACTCGGATAACAGAAGGTGAAGGAGCCGGACTCAAAGCTGGCCTGCGGGTCAAACTTTCCCCTTCGCTGTCAACTTGACCTTCCCAGCCTCGATGGAAACGGTGTAGCAAACGGTGGAAGTATTGAATTGCTCTTTGAGTTTCGCTGTCTTTTCCAGAATAAACTTCCTGAAGGCCTGAAACTGGACGGTATCTGTTCTTTCTCCACATTCCCGTTTGGCTTCTAGCAGGCTCTTGAAGAGATTCTCCAGTTTCTCTGCTTCGCTTTCGGGATCACTGCAGACCAGCTGGCAAACCAGTCGATCGTCTTGGGATCTGGTCGGAGATTCTTCTTCGGACGCCGCCTCATGAGTGACCAGATGGGCGTACGTCGGTTTGCCCTCTTCCCGGTTCTTGATTGTCCTTCGCCACAACTCCAAATATGAATGAAACTTGGCCACCAGTGTGTTGTAGTGGAACCTCTGGGCAAAAGTCATATTGGAGTGGTCGCCGTACTTCTTGATGATATTCTCCACTTTCCAACGAAGGTCGTAAGGCATACGGGACGTCCCGCCGTTGAAGAAGATCTCGTATTCAATTTTCAAGCGACGGATCCCATCCTCTAGGATCGAAAGTTCCTGATCGACGTCCATTGCAAAACCTTGAGACTTGAGAGAGCCTGGACCTAGTCTTGACTATTTTAGGCAGTCTACTTTCGCCTCGTAACCTCGTCAACCGAAAAGTTGACTCCCTTATTCCGGTTATGATCAAATCCTTCAAGTGACGCAAATGCCCTCATCTGATTCCCGCCGCTGGATTCCCTCAGTCGACAGGCTGTTGGCCTCCCCGGCTATTCAGCCCATGATCGAAAGAACCAGCAGGGGGTTCATCGCGGATCTTCTCCGCTCGGTGCTGGAACAAATCCGCCGTCAGCTCGACAGTGATGCCGCAGAGGCATGGTTGGAGGAAGGAGTCGAGAAGCATGTCGTGGAACGGTTGGCACGGGAATTCGACCGGGTCCTGAGACCTTCACTGTGCCGGGTCATTAATGCCACAGGCGTCATTCTTCATACAAACCTTGGGAGAGCTCCTCTGAGCCGCCAGGCGTTGGAGCGGATCATGGAAACCTCCGGGCACTATTCCAACCTGGAGTATGACCTGGAGAAGGGCCGCCGTGGCGAGCGGGACGGGCACACCTCGCAACTGCTGCAGTCCCTGCTGGGCTGCGAAGAGGCCATTGTCGTCAACAACAATGCAGGAGCCGTCTTCCTCATCCTCAACACGTTGGCTGAGAACGGAGAAGTAATCATCTCCCGGGGCGAACTGGTGGAAATCGGGAACTCCTTCCGAATCCCTGACATTCTCTGCAAGAGCGGGGCTGTATTGCGCGAAGTAGGCACTACCAACCGGACCCGCCTGAGGGACTATCAAGACGCGGTCAATGAGAGAACGCGCCTGGTGCTTCGTGTCCATCCGAGCAACTTCCGGATCTTGGGGTTTACGTCCCGGCCCGGGGTGGCCGAATTGATAAGCTTTTGCCGCTCACTCTCCATCCCGCTGATCGAGGACCTCGGCAGCGGATGTTTGACCGATTTGGAGCCCTGGGGAATCAGCGATGAACCTTCACCCAGGAGGAACCTCGAACTGGGAGTCCACCTGGTTTGTTTCAGCGGAGACAAATTGCTGGGGGGACCCCAAGCGGGGATCATCGCGGGAGAAGCGGCCTTGGTCCGCAAGATTCGGAGCAACCCGCTCTTCCGGGCTCTTCGGGTGGACAAGCTGGTCTTCGCCGCCCTGGAGGGGACCCTGCAATCCTATCAGTTGAACCGCGAAGGAATCCACATCCTCGCAATCGAGATGATCCGCCGCTCGGCTCAGTCAATTGGGGAGCGCTCTGAAGCCATCATTTCCCGAGTGAAGGCCCTGCTCAAGGATTTTGAAGTAACCCTTTCCGATGGACTCTCCATGATCGGCGGCGGCTCTACGCCCGAACACGGCATTCCCACCCGACTGATCACATTATGCTCCGTCAGGACGCCCGCCATTGAAGTCGAGCGTCGGCTCCGAATGTCAAAGCCGCCGATTCTCGCCCGGATCGGGAGGGATTGTGTTTTACTTGACCTTCGAACGGTCTCTCCCGAGGAAGAACCCTCCCTGGTCAGGGCCCTGGAGAATCTGGGCTCGTAATCATTGGGGGGGGAACGCGGACCCCCACATTGAGAACGAAGTCTGCCATAGCTCGGTTCCCATCAGGGCTTATTTCAGGTTTTGTCGCTCACCGCACGCGTTCCTGGTACTCTCCTTCTTCCGTGCCTATACGGATCTTCTCCCCTTGTTCAATGAAAGGTGGCACCTGGACCACCAGTCCGGTCTCCATCTTGGCCGGTTTGTTCACGTTCGAGGCGGTTGCGCTCTTCAGTCCGGGTTCTGTTTCGACCACTACCATTTCCACGGTGGGGGGCAGTTCGATCCCGATGGTAGTGTTCTCATAGAACTCCACTTTGATCCTGATGTTGGGAGTCAGGTACAGCACGCTCTCGCCCAGCAGTTCGTCATTCAGCTGGATCTGCTCATAGGTCTCCGTGTTCATGAAATGGTAGTCATGGCCGTCCTTGTAAAGGAACTCCATCACCTGCTCATCCAAAGACACCTTGTCCACCATGTCGACGGAGCGAAATCGATGGTCCATCATCGAGCCGCTTCTCAGGTTCCGGAGCTTGGCTTGCACGAAACCGCGCAGGTTTCCCGGAGTCTTATGGGTTGCGGAAAAGACAGTAAACAGTTCCCCGTCCTTCTTGATGACCATCCCTCGTCTCAACTGCGTTGCCGGAATCATTGATTTGCCTCCCCAGCTGGTTTTTTTGTGCGGTGACCATTACGGCCGGGACTGCCGGTTCTTGCGGCTGTCGGCCATGTATCTTTCAATGTCTTCAGGCCGGCGCGGGATTTCTTTGGACAACAACTCATACCCGCTGTCGGTTACGACGAGGTCATCTTCGATCCTGACCCCCAGGTTTTCACTGGGGATGTAGACTCCCGGTTCGACCGTGATGACCATCCCCGGCTCAAGCGGACGATAGGTTTCATTGACCGCATCATGGACGTCCAACCCCAGATGATGGCTGGTGCCATGGATGAAGTACTGACCCAGCGGGTTGCCCTGGAGGTCTTTCCCGTGAGTATTGATGACGTCGTAAGCGGCTTTGTGGATGGCACCGGCCTTGGAGATCAGCACGCCGGGCTTAACCTCTCGCAGGGCCGCCTCCTGCGCTTCCAGCACGATATTGTATATCTCACGCTGGCGGGGCGAGAACTTCCCTGAAACCGGGTAAGTCCGCGTGATATCGGCAGCATATTCTCCAAACTCGGCACCGATGTCCACCACGACCAGCTCTCCTTCCGCCATCTGCCGCGTGTTCTTGTCGTAGTGCAGAATGGTCGAATTCCTGCCGGAACCCACAATTGAGGGAAAGGCCGGACGCGTTGCCCCCAGGAATCGAAACCGGTATTCCAGCGCCGCCTGGATCTGGTATTCAAACCGGTCCGCAGCAATCTCAGCAGCGGCGGACTGGTGGCCCTTGACGGTGATGGCAATGGCCTTCTTAAGAAGATCCAACTTGGATTTGGATTTCTTCATTCGCAAATAGGCAATCTGGGTCCTCGCGTCCAGGAGGTCCGCAAAGGGGAACAGTCGTCGGAGCTTCTCAGTCGCGCTATTTTCGAGCAACGGGTAGTCTCCTCGCCCTGCCGTGGGAAAGTTAGTAAAAAATCTCCGTTCGGATTCAGCCAGTCTGAACAGCTCCGATTGAAAGTGATCCAGGCTCATCAATCGTTCTACACCCAGTGCCTTGGCCGTCTCCGAGGTCACATCAGTCTTCGGACCTGTCCACCTTTCCTGCGCAGTGTCTCGTGAAGATATGAACAAGGTTTCTCTGCAGGCAGGGTTCTGCGGAGAGAGCACAAGGATAGCCCCAGGTTCGGAAAAACCGGTCAGGTAGAAGAAATCTTTGTCGGTCCGATACTCCCGCAGTTCCTCTTCCGGAGCGTTGAAAATAACGGAAATTCCGGTCTTTACCCTTTCACTGTAGGCCTGTCGTCTGGCCTGGAATTCCTCTACTGTTGGCCCTGGCTGGCCGGAAAGAGCGTGTCCAAAGCAGAGAATCATCACCACGGCAGTCCGGAAAGCTGTCCCCGGCCAACGAAGAGCCTCCGTTCCCGCCACGAAAGTCTTCAGACGTTTCCACCGCTCAGCAGGGAAAAGAGCATCCGGCTTGAACATCAGCTGAGAGCAGCGCCAATTCAAGGGCTTGGACACTGACCTGTCGTGAATTCTCGAAAGTATCCGCATGTTTAAGTAGAAACAGGACCCCTGTGTCTAGGGTCACCAGTCAGGGAAGGAGTTGGCAGAAGACTTCAAGAGGGTGATGATGCCACTTTCACCTGCCGCCAGTCCGGCACTCAGCTCCGAGCTACCTTGATGCCTCCCGATCACTGGTTCTTCACCTCGAAAAACTTGGGCAATCGTAGCTGAAAGAGCGACATCACGCCGGTGTAAAGAAATCCCACTACAAAGAGGAACAGGAATGGCAAAGTGGCGTAGTTCTCGTTATTAAAGGCGTAGAGCCCGGTAAGGACAAAGTAGACACCCAACAAGAGTTCAAAGTAGGGGGTGACCCCGCTCTTCCCGCGGTAGCTGGTCTCGACAGCCAGCGGGTCCTGGGCCGACTCAATCCGGTACTTGGGAGTCCGCTTGAAGGAGGTCTTGATTCCGAAAAGGGCCTCTACTACAGCGCAGGAATTGCTGACCGACAAGCCAATTCCCACCGACATGAGAAAGGGGAGGTATTTGATCCGCAACCACCAGCTCTCGGGATAAAGCTCCCGTTGCGACATCATGTAAAAGGTCGAGACCGACATAGTGGCCGCCAGGAACAGGGGGAGGTCAATGTATAGCATCTGAAACCAGCCCTGGTAAAAACGGACGATCATGGCCGGCAGGAAAATGAAACTAAACAAGACCATCAACGGGTACGAGATGTTAGCACACAGGTGGAAAGCCGCTTCGATCTTGACCCGCAGGGGGAGCTGGGCGCGAAAAACCTGCGGCAGGAGCTTCTTGGCGGTCTGAATCAGCCCTTTCGCCCAGCGGAACTGTTGGCCTTTGAAAGCATTCATCTCTACCGGCAGTTCGGCAGGACAGACGACATCCGGAAGATAGACGAACTCCCAGCCCTTCATCTGGGCTCGGTAGCTCAGATCGGTGTCTTCAGTCAAAGTGTCATGCTGCCATCCCCCGGAATCCTCAATGGCCTCGCGCCGCCAGATGCCGGCTGTGCCGTTGAAGTTGAAGAACCGTCCCGACCGGTAACGTGATCCGTGCTCCATTACAAAGTGCCCGTCCAGGATGATGGCCTCAATCTGGGTGAGGTGGTTGTAGTCCCGGTTGATGTGACCCCACCGGGCCTGAATCATGCCCACCCGAGGATTCGTAAACTGGTGGATGGTTTTGTTGAGAAATTCGGGGTCAGGAGTAAAATCCGCGTCAAAGATGGCCAGAAACTGACCCTTAGCAACTTTCAGTCCTTCTTCCAATGCCCCAGCTTTAAAACCCCTCCTGTTGTCGCGGTGAATATAATGAACGTCCAGTCCCAGCTTGCGAGAAGCGTCCACACAATTCCTCGCCACAAACCGAGTCTCGTCGGTTGAGTCGTCTAGGACTTGAATCTCCAACAGTTCCTGGGGATAATTGATCTTTGAAACGGATTCTAAGAGCCTCTCCACCACAAACATCTCGTTGTAAATTGGAAGCTGGATTGTCACCCGTGGAAGAACTTCAAACCGATCAGGAACAGGTGGGGTCTTTCTGTTCTTGAAGTAGAGATAGACCAGGTGATAACGGTGCAGGCCAAAAATAGCCAGGATGATCAGGATGGTGAAATAAGGGATTAGAATGAGAATGTCAAAGGTGTCGAGAACATGGAATTTGCGAGTCTGTTCGAGAAAGTACTTGTACGGACCTGAGGGAACAAACAGCCTTTGCACTTCCTGCCATAACCCCTGTCCCATGATTGCCAGCGTTATCACTCTCCACCTTCTTGTGGATGGCTGTCAGTGAGATCTTTGATCGGAGACACATCCCACGTGCCTCTGATCCACAACCACAACTGCGAACAACTCCCCAGAAAAATCCTGTCAACAGAACCTACACACTATAATCTTCCTGCGGAGAAATTTCAACTCAAAACTGGCCGCAGTCGGCCAATTATCGTCTTGATAACTTGCGGTTTAGGCTCTACCGTGGGATATTTGTGGATTCTAGCCCAGGGAGATTTGAGGTGGAGGGTCCCTGAATTTCTGCTCGGTTTTTTCTTGCTCACCATCCTTTACCTGATTTCCGGCTACGTCACGTTGCGGTTTGAAAGACACCTTGGTCTAAACGTCATTCTCTCGTTTGCAGTCCTTTTTCGACTGATCCTGCTATTCAGTCCTCCCAGCCTTTCAGACGATTTGTTTCGTTATGTCTGGGAGGGCCGACTCCAGACCTGCGGTGTCAACCCCTATCAATTTCCGCCCGAAGCACCAGAATTAGTCCCGTCCAGAGACGAAATTTGGCGCCTAGTAAACAACAAGAATGCTTCGGCCATCCACCCGCCGCTCATCCAGTTCTCCAATTTCCTCGTCTCCAGCCTGTCAGGGTCCATCGGGGGATTTAAGCTCGCGGCTCTCTTCTTTGACGGGATGGTTATCTATCTGGTCTTGAAGATTCTGAACCTGCGCCAAGAAGATGCGGCGAGAATCATTCTATACGCATGGAACCCGTTGATCGTGGTGGAAATTGCCGGTAGCGGGCATCATGATGCCCTGGTGGCGGGACTGGTTCTGCTGGCTGCCTGGTTTTCTCTGACTCGAAGAGAACTTCCCGCCGTGATGGCCCTGGGAGGCTCCATCCTCGCAAAAATATATCCTCTGATGTTGATTCCATTTTTTCTGCGGCGGATCCGTTGGAGTTTTCGGAATGCTTACGGCCGGCTGGGTTGCGGAAATTGTCAATTGGGGGTCTTCACGCGTTCACCCAGGAAGGGGACAAAACGAACGGGGATGATGTCCTGCTGAGAAGTTTTCCCCCTGGCATCCTTTTCCACGACTCGCAGGACCTGGGTATCCATCTCCCCACCGACTGGGATCACCAACCGTCCACCCGGTTTGAGCTGATCGATCAGTGGTTGAGGAATGTGGTCGATGGCTGCCGTCACCAGGATGGCGTCAAAGGGCTGCTTCTCCGGCCAGCCCTGATAGCCGTCGCCGATCTTTACCTCTACATTGCTATAGCCCAGAGTCCCCAGCCGTTGCCGGGCTTGCTCACCCAGAGGCTCGAGGTACTCGATGGTATAAACCCTCCGGGCCAGAACCGCCAGCACCGCCGCCTGGTATCCGGACCCTGTGCCGATTTCCAGCACCACGTCGTCTTTGCTGACGCGGGCCAGTTCCGTCATGAGGGCCACAATGTAAGGTTGAGAAATAGTCTGTCCGTGGCCGATCGGCAAGGGGCGGTCATCGTAGGCAGAGTGCTCTTCACTCTTGGGCACAAACAGATGCCGGGGGACCTTGCTCATGGCTTCCAGAACCTGCTTGTCCGTGACGTCCCGACCGGCAATTTGCCGGGCCACCATTTCCTGTCGCTGCTTCTTAAAAGTCTCCTCTGAAACTGGCATGGCTGTGCAGTTCATGAAGATGATGGGCAGTAGAAGTCCTGCCAGGCAGTACCGAATCCAAAATCCTACAGTGCGCATGATTTCTGCAGAATCGTGGTGGCAATCCCTCAAGGAACAAGAACCTCCACGGGTGCCGAGTCCCGTGGCTCCAGTGTCGTCAGGATGCCAACCACCTCATAAGCCCCGTGGCGAATGTCGTTTCTCTCGTTGTCCTTGTAGTTCCAGCTCTCCTCGAATGTCCACTCTTCCTGGGGCAACAGGGCCAGATTTCGGGAAACCCGTGAAAAGAAATTGCTCTTCGACCAGCGCCATATTTCAAAACCAGACTCTTTTTCCCGAACCACAAAATCGTAGGTCTGGCTGGTGTTGAATCGGAAACTCAAATATCCCTCGGTGGGGTTCTTTACACGGAACACGAGCCGGGCTACGGATTCCCCCTTCTCCACTTCCACCGTGAGATTGGGATCGACCCGGCTCAATCCGCTGCCGAACTTGGACTGCTTGCCATCGCCCTTCCCTTCCGTGATGGGTTCCCCGAATCTTCGGCGGTTGACCTCGGCAGACTTGAGCTCGTAGCTTTCCGTTCCCCAAGGATAAGTCGACTCCACTGCCACGGCACCGACGCCACGGTCGAATACGATCTCCATGCCGGCGTTCTGACACCGCATACAGCCGAGATAACTGACCCGGTTCGCCACCGGCCTTTCCTGCTCGTCAACCGAAGGAGTCAACCGAGCGTCGGCTTGTTCTCCGACTGGAAATAGCGGCTTGTCTCCTTCCGGAGCCAGCCACAAATAACGGCGCGTCGGAGTGTCATATCGGACCAGAATGTTGCTGGCGTTCTCCAAGCCGGGGACAAATGGAAGTTGATTGAAAACATAATACGTTTTCCATTTGATAATGGGGGTTCGGATGATTTCGACCTTGATCCTGTCGGTCCTTTTGAATCGGCTTTCCGTCTTGGCGTAAATCCAGCGATTACCCAAGTTCAAGGGCAAGTAGTCAAAAGAGAGGATCAACTGACTTCCGGGAGGCTGGTTTTGGTCGGAGGATTTCTCGCTCTCCGTCTGGGAAGGGCTACTTGCGGAGGCGGCACGGGCAGATAAGGAATAGCTCCATCCTGTGAGGCAAACCAAACCTACCAGGGAAATGACGAGAACCTGGCTTCGCTGGTCTCTCGAATTCCATCGCGTGGGGGTCCTGTACCGAGTTGTCCCTTCGTCGCAGTCCGGAGATTCCATTCTCTGCCTTCTCCCTACCGCTGGATCACCCGCGCCAACGTTAAAACCGTTACCTGCCGAGCCCCGTTGGCTTTTAATAGTTTAGCACATTCATTGAGAGTTGCTCCGGTAGTAAAAACGTCATCAATGAGCAGAACCGCTTTCCCGGCCGCCGACCATTGTTGAGTTAGCTTAAAAGCTCCAGCCATATTCAACCGACGCGCGCGACGGGACAGTCCGGCCTGAACCTGAGTGGCCCTCTGGCGGATCAACACCTTGTGGCCAAGCTGGAGGCGTGCCAGTTTGCAGAAGCGTTGAGCCAGAAGGCAGGCCTGATTGTACCCGCGCTCCCGTTCC
>JBGPHY010000018.1:0-21324 GCA_041484625.1 Terriglobia bacterium
ATGGGGATGCGACACAATCTGCAGATGGTTTCGGTGATGGACGAAGACGGACGCATGACCGAAGAGGCGGGTCCGTTCAAAAACATGGAGCGCTTCCAATGCCGCCGGGAAGTCGTTAGAGAGCTGGAGACCGAGGGACTCCTGGAGAAGACGGTAGATCACCTGCACAATGTGGGGCATTGCGATCGATGTAAAACTATCGTAGAGCCCCGGCTTTCCACTCAATGGTTCGTCAGGACCAAACCGCTGGCAGAACCGGCCATAGCAGCGGTGGAAGAGGGTCGTATCCGGTTTGTCCCGGAGAACTGGTCGAAAACCTATTTTGAATGGATGCGCAAAATCAAGGACTGGTGCATATCCCGTCAGCTTTGGTGGGGTCACCGGATCCCGGCCTGGTATTGTGATCGTTGCGGAGAAATCAACGTCGCTCGGGAAACTCCTGGCTCCTGTCGCAAGTGCAATTCCTCTTCGCTGACCCAGGACACAGACGTGCTGGATACGTGGTTTAGTTCCGGCCTCTGGCCGTTCTCTACTCTGGGATGGCCGGATGACACCGAGGATCTCCGGGCCTTCTACCCCACTTCGCTACTCATTACGGCGTTCGACATTATTTTCTTCTGGGTCGCCCGGATGATCATGCTGAGCGTAAAGTTTATGGGGGATGTTCCCTTTAGGACCGTCTACATTCACAGCTTGGTACGGGATGCAGAAGGGCAGAAGATGAGCAAGTCAAAAGGCAACGTCATTGACCCGCTGGAAGTGATGGACCAGTACGGGACCGATGCCGTCCGATTTACCCTGGCCATCATGGCCGCGCCAGGGACGGATATCTCGCTGTCACACGAAAAGATGCTCAGCCATCGGGCTTTTGCCAACAAGATTTGGAACGCCAGCCGGTTCGTCCTGATGAACAGGGAAAACATCTTTCCGTCAGATTTCTCCGATTACTCTATCGAGACGGTTCAGGCGGAGTTGGTCCGGCGAAGAGAGGAACTGCCTCTGGTCGATCGCTGGATCCTATCCCGCCTGAACGGCGTGATCAAGGAGACCAATGACTCATTGGAGTCCTATCGTTTTCACGAGGCTTCTTTTCAACTCTATCACTTTTTCTGGCACGAACTCTGCGACTGGTACCTGGAATTAATCAAGCCCAAAATCCTGGATTCCGCAAGGCGAAGCGAACACGGTCTTTCTTACCGAGTGCTGCTGTATGTCTTTGACCAGGCCTTGAAACTGCTCCACCCATTCATGCCCTTCATTACGGAAGAACTCTGGCAGCGCCTACCCCATCAGGGAATCTCCTTGGCGGTCCAATCATTCCCGAGTCCGGTAGTGGAACTGTCGAATCTCGATGCGGAGAAATCGATGGCAATTCTGGAAGACGTCATCGTTAAGATTCGCAATGTCAGGGCGGAAAAGAATGTCGAACCCGGGAAACGAATTATGGTCAATCTGGCAGCAACTGACCCACTGGCACTGCCGGTTCTGAAGACAGGAATCCCCTTCATCCAAAACTTGGCTCGTTGTGCTCAGGTCAACCTCGTGGATTCGGTAGGGAAAGAGGATCATTCTGCTCGGCGCGTGGCGTCCGGCGTCGAAGTCGAGATACCGTTGGCGGGGTTGATTGACATGGAGGTTGAAAGAGCCAAGCTGGGAATGGAAATCTCCAAGACTGAAAAAGAGATTGCACAAATTCTGCAGAAACTGGCCAGACCGGATTTCCTGGCCAACGCTCCCGAGCACGTGGTTCGGCTGAATCGGGAGCGGTTGGGTGAATTCAACGATAAGCTCGGCAGGCTGAAAGAAAACTTGTCCCGGTTGTAATCTATGGAATACACGGATCAGGCCTTTCTGATGGAATCGGACCGCATCGACTCATTGGTTCAGAGAGCCTTGGAAGAAGATCTCGGGTTTGGGGACATAACCTCAAAAGCTGTGGTGGATCCGGGTTTGATGGCAGGGGGAGAATTCCTTGCAAAGGAAGATCTGGTGCTGGCGGGGTGGACCGCCGTGCTCCAGGTTTTTCGAAATCTCTCCAGCCATGTCAGCCTCGACCCCTTGCACTCTGATGGCAGCTTTGTGAGGACAGGGACAGTCATCGGAAGAATTCAGGGACGTGCCAGGAGCTTGCTCGCTGGGGAGCGTGTGGCGCTGAATTTTCTGCAGCAATTGTCGGGCGTCGCGACCCTCACGCGAAAATTCGTGGAAAGAGTGGCGGGGACGGGGACCCAGATTCTTGACACGCGAAAAACCACCCCTGGCTTAAGGCGCCTGGAAAAAGATGCCGTTCGCATGGGGGGCGGAAAGAATCACCGGTTTGGCCTCTATGATGGCATCCTGATTAAAGATAACCACATTGTGGCGGCCGGTGGCATCCGCAACGCGGTCTCCCGTGCTCGAAGTTTTGTCGAGCACATGAAAAAGATCGAGGTGGAAGTCAAAAACCTGGTCGAATTGGATGAAGCTTTGGCTGTCGGAGCAGAAGTCATCCTGCTCGACAATATGAGCGTCTCCCAGGTCCGTGAAGCTGTGCAGAAGACATCGGGCCGGGCTTCGCTCGAGGTTTCCGGTGGCGTCAATCTGGACAACGTGCGGGATTACGCGCTGGCCGGTGTCAATTTCATTTCCGTTGGAGCCTTGACTCACTCCGCAAAGGCTGTCGACATCAGCCTCGAACTGAGTTTGTTTTAGTCTCCTAATCGCCCTATTGCGAGCCTTCAGCGCGGACCAAGATCGCGCTAAGCCTGTGCGGGTGATATGAGGCTCGGTTTTGTTTTTGGCCAATCCAGGTTTGGTTGGAGTCCTGTTGTTTGTCTCGAGCTTCTTCCGACCGGATCCTGCCGTTGGGTCTCCCGGTAGTGTCATCGCCGATTCAGGAGAAGAACGAAACTGAGACATTCCAGGACCCTTTCTGGGAGGAATAGCGATACTTGGCCAGTGTGGACGAAATTTTACAGACGCTCAAAACTCGCAGTTTCGGGAGGAGGCTGTATCTCTTCGAACGCCTGGAGTCCACCAATAGCACTGCTGATGAACTGGCCCGTGACGGTGCCCCGGAGGGGACCGTGGTTGTCGCCGAAGAACAGACCCTGGGGCGAGGACGTCTCGGCCGGAGATGGCTGTCTGAGGCGAAAACCGGCCTATACTTTTCACTGATATTGAGACCCGCCATCCCACCCCGTGAGGCGCCGGTTCTAAGCCTGGCCGCCGCTGTAGCGCTTCATCAGGCCATGGAGTCCCTCTGCGGCTTAAAACCCGATATCAAGTGGCCTAATGATGTCCTCATCCGTAACAGGAAATGCGCTGGAATTCTGCTGGAAATGAGCTCTGAATCCGACGAGCTGAAGCACCTGGTGCTGGGAATTGGGGTCAATGTCGGTCATGACCGATTTCCCTTGGAACTGGAGGGCCTTGCAACTTCGCTGTTCCTTGAAAGCGGCCATCTTTTTGCAAAGGAATCGGTCATGCAGTCCATCCTGGAGTCTTTGGAACCGTTGTACGACAGATTCCTCAGCCAAGGAAGCTGTGCCATCTTGGATTCCTGGATCAAAAGGTCCTCTTTCGCCCAGGGAAGACGAGTGGTCGTAGAGCTCAACGGAATCAGGAGGAGCGGCGTGACGTGGGGAGTCACCGGTGAGGGAGCACTTCAAGTTAAATTGGAAACCGGGGGCACGGAGGAATTTCTGAGCGGTGACGTTGTGAATTGGGAGTGATTAAATGCTGTTAGTGATTGATGTCGGAAACACCAATACAGTCCTAGGCGTCTACCGGGAAAAGGAATTGATTGGCCACTGGCGATTAGAAACCAAACCTCGGCAGACGGCCGACGAGTACGGTATCCTGAGCCGAAATCTTTTTGCCCTGGCCAACATTGAGGTCACGGGGATTCACGCCATTGCGATTGCTTCGGTGGTTCCCCCGCTGAACCCCGTGCTGGAACAGATGGCCGTTGCCTACTTCCACATCGACCCGCTGTTTGTCGGACCCGGCATTAAGACCGGCATGGCGGTCCAGTACGAACCTCCCACCGATGTGGGTGCCGATCGCATCGTCAATGCGGTGGCGGCCTACGAAAAGTACGGCGGGCCGGCCATCGTCGTCGATTTCGGGACCGCTACTACTTTCGATGCCATCTCGGCCAGAGGTGAATACCTGGGGGGTGTCATTGCACCTGGACTGGCCATCTCATCCGAGGCATTATTCTCCCGGACTGCGCGCCTGCCCCGGGTCGAGATCAGAGCACCAGCCAAGGTTATTGGGAGTTCGACAATCGGAAGCATCCAGTCCGGGCTCTATTACGGATACATTGGGCTGGTCGACGGTATCCTGGGGAGGATGATCGAGGAGCTAGGCCAGAAGACAGTGGTAATCGCCACTGGAGGGCACGCCCCCCTGATAGGGAAAGGCACCCACCGAATCCAGCACATCGATCCGGATCTGACGCTCGAAGGTCTACGGCTCATCTACGAGAAAAACTTTACGAAATAGCCCCGCAGTTTCCTGGGTGTCTTGCTGCGCCCTACCCGCTTCATTGAAAAAACGACCGCCGAATGGAGAACTACTTCAACTACTTTACCGAAATCGAAGAGCACTTTCAAAACTGCCGGGGAACCTTCAAATTGCTCTCGCCACTCGATTGGTCCTTGATCGAATCCTTCCAGGCTGCTGGTATCCCCCTGGAGGTTGTCCTCAAAGGTATTGAACGGGTTTTTGAAAAGCACAACAAAAAGAAGAATAGAACCCGGATGGTGAATTCCCTGGCTTACTGCACACAGACCATTCTGGCCGAGTTTGAGCGGCATAAAGAAAATCTGGTCGGGAGTGTACCTCGACGCCCTCAGGCCTCACCCGTGGGCCAGCCTGGAGAATCCGACAGGCAGAATCTACTGGGGCTCCTCGACAAAGCCCGTGAGCGCTTAGCCCAAGCCCTCGGTAAGCTGCCGGTTCTCCCAGAAGCCCCCGTCAGGGAGGTGGTGGACCATTGTTCCCGATCACTCGAGGAGATCAAGACGAGCCTGACCGTCCCGGGGCCGATCGACTACCAGACCCTGGAAACGAAGCTATGCATAATGGAAGAGAAGATCCTGGGTTCCCTGATTTCCGGTCTCAGTGACGAGTTGTTGCTGGAGGCTCGGGGCGAGGTACAGCAGGAGATCCATCGGCACCGTCGAACCCTCAAGGCCGAACAGATCGCTTTGCTGGAACGTAAGATGCTTCAAAAGAAGTTGTTTGACCGATTTGGTTTGCCGAGGCTCAGCCTCTTCTATTTACCGCTGAATTAGGAGCCGGATGTCTTGTCCCCATGCCCTTTGTTGTAACCATTGAACGAATCATCCCGGGCGGTCGCGGGCTCGGATTCCACGACGGGCGGCCGGTGTTCGTGCCATTCTCCGTCCCGGGTGATCAGATTCTGGTGACCGAGTATCGAGACCGCAAGAGCTATCTGGAAGCCTTGAGACTGGAAGTGCAGATCTCCTCGGGGGCTCGCAGGCCGCCACCTTGCCCCCATTTTGGGAGTTGCGGCGGTTGTGACTTACAACAGATCGATAATGACAGACAATTGGAGTTTAAGCAGGAGATTCTGCTTGACGCGTTGAAACGTGTCGGCAAGATCGAATATCCCTCCTCCCTGATCGAAATGATCCCTTCCCCTGCCTACCACTATCGAAACCGTATCCAGGTAAAGGTCTCGTCAGAAAAGGGGACTTGCCTTTGGGGTTTCTATCAATCGAATTCCCACAAAGTGATTCCAGTAGACTACTGTATGATTGGCCTGCCGGTCTTATGGGATTTCCTGGTCAAAGTGATGGCGAGAGCTCGGCTTTTCCAGTCACTCGTAAAGAATCTGGGTGCGGTCGAAATCCTGCAGGGAGATGGAGAGCAATTCCGGGTGAGCTTCCAGCTGAAACCAAACGCTGACCCGATGGAAGCTCTCCAGAGCGACTTAGAGGGCTTCGGGTGTAGTCTCCAATTTCCCCAAGCCAGTTTCTGGCTGGTCCCCGCTGTGGGTGAGCCCTTCGCCCTGTCCGAAAATCGATTTGTCGTGAAAACGGTTGGAGATCTCACTTTTCGAGTGGGACCGGGGGCTTTTTTCCAGGTAAACGAATATCTCCTAAAAACCTTGCAGGACTGCGCCACATTGGGAACAACAGGGAAACGGGCACTGGACCTTTTCTGTGGGGTCGGGTTCTTCTCCCTGGCTCTGGCTAAGTTCTTTGATGAGGTCCTGGCCGTGGAAGTCGATCCGTCTTCTTCGAGAGATCTTCTCAGCAATCTGGCGTTGAACAAGGTAGCCAATTGCAGATTCTTCTCAGAAGACGTGGGGACCTTCCTGCGGAATCACCGGCAGGCCCTGGCCGAGATTGACTTGATTCTTCTCGATCCTCCGCGTGCCGGGCTGGGTACCAAGCTTGTGGCGGACATCGCAAGTCTTGGGTCGCCAGACATTGTCTATGTATCTTGTGATCCTACAACTCTCGCCCGCGATGTGAGGATCTTGACTCAGAGAGGATATGATCTCATTTCGCTGGTGGTCTTGGATTTGTTTCCCCAAACCCATCACCTGGAAACGGTCGCGCGACTGCGGAAAGGAGAAAATGGTTGACTCTGACGGATTCGAGCTGTAGTATTTACAAGTATATCAATAGCTTGGGGGTGTGTCCGGATTCTCTTGGGCCTTCTCACTTCCAAAAAGAAACACTCGATTTGCATTCCAAATTCGGCGATATTTGCAGCCTACTTAACCGCTCGAAGTAACTGGTTGGTGGGAGCCAGAAAGGTTGTTGACCGCAGCACATCCCGGAATGGAAAGACTGAGGCTAACATCTCGAGGGGAATTCCGGCAGGCGAGAGGGATTTTTCTCGTTTTGCTCCTGGCCGGCGTTGCTGCCTGTAAGGCCACCGGGGACAAAAGGATCGTGGCAAAACTCCCCTTGGATCAGGGCACAAGTGCGGCGCCGCCGTTCGATCTGATTGCCCTGCCGAAACCCCGGTTTCAGTTACCCACAATTACTTCTCAACCCAAGGCTGTTCCCGATCTTGTCGACCAGATTATTCAACGTTCCCAGGCCAAGTTCCTGCAAGGAGAGAATAACCTCAAGTCCGGCTTCCTGGAGAAGGCCAAGCGAGACTTTGATGAGTCGCTGGAAATTGTACTTCGCTCCGGGATTCCCGTGAGTCAGGACGAGCGGCTGGAACGTCATTATGAAGGGTTAATCGACCGGATTTTCAATTATGAAATGGCGGCATTAAAGGAGGGTGATGGCTTCACTGAGGAAAATTACGAGTCGGCCCCAATCGACGAGATTGCGACGGCTGAAGTTCCCTCGACAGTCGATCCTCACTCTCGACAATTGGCCGAAGAAACCTTGCAGAAAACCCAGCATGATCTTCTTCTCACCGTCAATGATTCGGTCCTGCGCTACGTAAACTACTTTCAGAATCGAGGCCGAAAAGCCATGGAGGTCGGGATGCAACGTGCGGGCCGCTACCGGGAAATGATCTCGAAGATCCTGGCAGAAGAGGAGGTTCCGCAAGATCTCATATACCTTTGCCAACTCGAAAGCGGCTTCAAACCTCTGGCCTTTTCTCGAGCCAAATGCAAGGGGCTCTGGCAATTTGCTGCATGGCGAGGCGCCGAGTATGGGCTTCGGCAGAACTGGTGGATCGATGAGCGGTCAGATCCCGACAAGTCCACCCGGGCTGCCGCCCGGCATTTCAAAGACCTCTACGCCCAGTTCGGAGATTGGCTGCTGGCCATGGCGGCTTACAATACGGGGCCCGGAAATGTGGGGCGGGCCATCGAACGGACTGGATATGCGGACTACTGGGAACTGGCGAAACGTGGGACTCTGCATCCGGACACCGTTAGTTATATCCCCATCATCATGGCCATCTCGATCATCTCCAAGGATCCGGGCAAGTATGGCTTTGAAGTCACCCCGGATGAGCCAGTTCGCACAGACAAGGTTCAAATCAATAGTGCCATCGATTTGCGGCTGGTGACCGAATCCCTTGACTTAAGCCTGACGGAGGTCAGGGATTTGAATCCGCACGTCCGGAGACTGACCACCCCTCGAAACGATCCGGATTTCACTCTGTATTTACCAGCAGGCAGCAAAGAAAGATTCCTTCAGGAAATCGCGTCCATCCCCGAAGAGATGCGAGTGACTTGGCGGAAGCACCGTGTAGACGAGGGGGAGACTCTCTCCACGATTGCCAAGAAATACCGGACAACCACATACGCCATTGCCCAGGCCAATGGGCTCAGCCCCGACCAGAAGATCCAGGAAGGGGAGAAGCTGATTATCCCGGTGACACCGGGACGCGGATCAGGGGTGGTTGTAGAGAAAAGCGGAAACTTGATCAGATATCCAGTCCGACGTGGAGACACGATTGCCAGCATCGCCAGGGATTTTGATGTGTCGGTCCAGCAGATCCGCCGCTGGAACCGGATGGGAATCAGGACATCTCTGAACCCGGGCCGCGTCCTGATACTTTACCCCGGTTCAGCGATTACGGCCGGCGCGGTGGCTTCTGCGACACTGGTGGAGGGCAGGAGTGCCAAACAGCCTGCCGGTGGCCAGGGGAAAGCCACCAAAGTGGTCCACCAGGTGAAAAAAGGCGATACTCTCTATACCATTGCTGCGAACTACAATACCACGGTCAACCTGATTAGGGATTGGAACAACCTCCCTGAAGATTCAACTCTCAAAGTAGGGGAACGCCTCACTATCTACCTGAAACGCTGACACCTGCACCGCACAGCGTGGAAGTAGAACAAAGCAGGATCAAGGCTGCATTCGGTCAGTGCGCTTTGCGCACCGGGGATCGATGCAGTGGTACAACGCCATTTCTCCGGTAAATTCCCGATCTGAATTTGGCAAGGCTGTCCTTTTGTTATTGGTCACCCAAGATTCATTTCGTGTCGCCAAGGAGGAAGATATGATCGAAATCCGGAAAATCATGTTTCCTACCGATTTTACAGATTATTCCCAGCATGCCTTGAAATACGCGCTGACGCTAGCGGAGAATTTCAAGGCCAGGCTCATTGTCATGCACGCGTGGGAGGTGCCTACGCAGGTTAGCGTGCAGTCAGAATTCTACAGCTCGGTGAATTTGAGCGAGGTGAAAAGGGAGGAAGAAAATTCGCTGAACCAGCTGGCGAGAGATCTCAAAGGCCAGGGTGTTGACGTGGAACCCGTTTTTGTCTCGGGAAGAGCCTACATGGAAATCGTGCGTAGTGCCCAAGAACTCGACGTCGATCTCATCGTACTGGCCACGCATGGACGCAAGGGGCTCAGCCACCTGGTGTTTGGATCGACAGCCGAGAAGGTGGTCCGACTCGCCCCCTGTCCCGTCCTGACGGTCAAACATCCCGAGCACGACTTCGTAAGATGAGCAGTGTGCCACGAGTATGGCGTTTTGGCTGGCATGAGGACCGCTCTGAACCTGGGCGCCAATCGATGCTTCAATAAGCCTGCTGAGGCCTTCCCTGGGCAGAAGGAATCCGTCTCAGCTCGCTAAGCCTTTTTGGCCATCAACTGCTTCAGCTTTTGGAACATGGCGTTGACTTTGTCGCGGTTATCCTCCTTGCTGGATGCGGAACTCGCCTCGAACCGGTAGGTCTTCGTCTTGAACTGGATCTTCAGCTTGTCCCCGGGCTCCAGCTGCACGATGTCGGTCAGCTTCTGAGAGAAGGCACACTTCGAGTCCCCGTTGGAAATGAAAACCATAATATAGGCGTTTGTCTTCAGGCGGCCCGTACAATCACCCAGAGTATGATTGTGCAGTACGGTGAACATCACAAACTCCAGCTTGTCGGCCTCGGTCTTCAGTTCCTTGGCGTTTAACGGGGAGGAAGGCTCGCTCTGGGAAAGCCCCAGCAGGGCCAAGTAAACAGCCCGCGCTTCGTCATACTTCCCATTTTGCACCCATTCCTTGGCTTGGGCCGAGGCTTTGCCGAGCCCCTCGCGCTTCACGGCTTGGGCTTTCGAATTGACCGGGTCCACAGCCAGCACTCGATTGCAGTACAATACTGCGTTGTCATTGGCAGGAAGGATGAAACGCCCTGCTGCCAGGGAGGCTTCTGCCTTTTGCAGGGTGGTATTTCGAATCTCCTGTGTTTGGGTCTCTTCCGCTTTGAGCGTATCGCGCAGATTCCGGAACTCCGCTCGGTCTGAGAAATAGGGTTGGAGCTTCTGACCAATGGATCTTGCATTCTCGAAATCGCGGGCTTGGATCTTCCGTTGCATTTGTCCAACTAAGTCACGATAGATCTGATCCAGCTTCTCCTTCACCAAGGCGTCACCGGGTGAGAGTTGATTCAACTGGGCGACCAGATCCATGGCATTTCCGGCTTTAGGCGGAAAGTAGTTTCCGGAGCCTACCGCGGCCGATAACTCCTCCCTCATTTGCTGGACTTTGGTTCGCAGGAGTTCGTCATTTGATTCTGCAGCCACTGGTGTCTTCTTAACCTTGGCCTTGACCACCTTCAAGGCGGCCAGCGCCTCCACATCCCTTGGCGAGATCATTAGAAGATTGTTTAGCGTCAGGCGGGCATCTTCCCATCGTCCCTTTTGCATATGCTGGTTGCTCTGCTTCAGGAGAGAACGGCGAATTTTCGCTTTGAGTCCTAGAGCAAAGTCGTTTTGGGCATCTGCGGCCAGGATGGCATCGCAGGTCTGGCTGGATTCGACCAGTTTTCCCAGCTCAAACAAGGCACTGGCTTTCTCCGGCAGAGAGATCTCCGCAGGTTGCGGCGGGGTCAAGGGTTCCATGAGCACGGAAATCCGAATCGGATTGCCGCTGTCCAGCTGAAGAGTCTGGGCATTAGGCTTGAAACCGTCTCTCTCGATGCGGATCTCGTAGCTGCCCGGTGCGAGGGATTCCACTCGGAGGGGAGACTGTCCCTTCAGTTCGCCATTAACCAGGACACTGGCGCCCGACGGGTTTGTCTGGACATCCAGGCTTCCAGTCAACACAGCCTTGGGATGCCGCAAGGAACGAACTCCGGCCACCAGTCCAGTCAGTACAAGAATCACCACCAGAGTCCCCCCAAGCCACTTGAGGAGCCCCTTCCGATTCGCCGCCCACTCTGAGGGTACGCCTTCTCTCTCAGTTTGCAGCGGGGCTGAATCGGAATCGAACGGTAATCCGGTTGGGTCGGGAAGAACCGGAGTAATCTGCGGATTTGGCGTCTCCACTTGAGTCAATTCAAATGCACGACTCTTCTCTACCCGATGGCCCCCGCCGCCTTGCGAATCGACAAAAGACGGTTTCGGACTCAGGCTAAATTCCGTCTTTGGTTCGACCTTTTCTACTGGCAGTTCCGGGGTTGTGCGGGAGGGCTGTTCGAGGGATTTGGGTTCCGGTCCAGTTTTGTCTGTCAGCTCCTGGGCCTTCTGCTGGCTGAGTTCCAGGTAGTCCCGGAGCGTGCGGTTCTGAGGCTCCAATTCACATAGGAAGCGGAACATGCTGACACACTCTTCGTAGTGTCCCTTTTCAAAATGTTCCATGGCCTCTCTCTTGAGATTATCGATGTGGACAACCAGTTCCTCTTCCAGCCGCTGGTCTTCCCATTTTCGCTGTGCCTCGTTCAAGAGGGAGCTCGCTTCACTACTTCCAGGATCGTGGCTCAGGGCTTCCTGCATGAGCCTGATGCATCCGTCGTAATCCTTGGTATCAAAATGTTGTTTCGCCTGTTCCAGGAGTTCTCTGAGAGAAGCGGGCTGGACGAGGGCTGTTGCAGGTTGAACTCGGACAGCAGCAGCTTGCGGTTCGGCCGATACCTGGTGATTGAGTTTGTCGATGGCCGCGCTCAAGCTGTTGAGATTGGCCTCCACTGCCGCCTCCACGTTCCCCAGAGATACTTCAAATCTTCTCCGGAGTTCCTCCATCTGTCGCAGCAACCCCTCCATCTTCTCCTTCTGAATGAGGCGCTCCTCGACCTTGAGGTTTTCCGGAAGCATCTCCACCATCTTGATGATGTCCTCAAAGTGTCGCTGAAGCCCTTCGCGGCTGGCGGTCGCTTTGCTGGAGTCGGACCGGTTGAGGAGCTTGGCTTTTTGCAGGAGGGCATCCAGACATAACAGGCTGGTTCGAGCCTGGTCAATCAGGTTATGAAGGTCAGGCATAAGAGTTACACCTCTGTGCTGTGGAGCGTTGTTTTTTCCATTCCTTGCGTCTTTCCGGGGCCGAACCGGCTCCCGGGATACCAGACTGTAGCTCCTGTATTTTCAAGAAATTAAAGCCACACTCAGTGCGCTACTGTTATCCCTGGCTTCTCGATTCCCTGGAGGGAAAAAGCAAGCAGCCAGCCATTCGAAGACTCGGCAGCCTCATGACACCTGCGGTATCCTGCCTCACTGGGCCACCGGAAAATCAATTTATTCCTGCGGTCAAAACTGTTATGCTTCTTCCACTATTCTTATTCGGTCCTTGTGGCAAAAAGATAAGAAATAGTTGGTCCATATCTCTTCAGGGTTTTTCGGGTCAATCGGTCGTTCTCCAGGCAAACTAATGGTTTTTTGATACCATGCTTTGCAAAGCGCTCAGTGCAGCTGTCTTTGGGATTGATGCCTACATTGTCGAGGTGGAGGTGGATGTTTCTGCGGGTACAGGTGACTTCCTGATGGTGGGATTGCCGGATGCCGCGGTTAAGGAAAGCAAGGAACGAATACGTTCGGCCATCAAGAACTGCGGCTTGGATTTTCCGTTTCAGAAGATCACAGTGAACCTGGCCCCGGCAGATATCAAGAAAGAGGGGTCCTCCTTCGACCTCCCCATGGCCATCGGTATACTGGGGACCACGGGTACTATCCTCAAGCACAACCTTCAGGACTACCTGTTTCTTGGGGAACTTTCGCTGGATGGGAGCCTCCGGCCTATCAAAGGCGCCCTCTCGACGGCAGTTGCAGCCCAGCAGAAGGGAATCCGCAGGCTCGTGCTCCCACACGACAATGCGCGGGAAGCAGCAGTCGTCAACGGGATCTCCGTATACGGGTTGAAGACCCTCCCCCAAGTACTGGATCTCATCAATAACACCACCGTTTTTGAGCCGATTCGAGTTGATCCCGAGGTACTGTTGAACGAAGCAGCGTGTTACTCGTTAGACTTCAAGGACGTGAAAGGTCAGTTTCATTCTAAACGAGCATTGGAGGTTTCCACAGCTGGAGGGCACAACATCTTGATGATCGGTCCCCCGGGTTCCGGGAAGACCATGCTGGCCAAGCGAATTCCATCCATCCTGCCGCCTTTGACTTTTGCGGAAGCCATCGAGACCACCAAGATTCACTCCGTCAGCGGCCTGCTGGGTTCCGATGGCGGATTGGTGAAAGGCCGCCCCTTTCGATCTCCTCACCACACCATCTCCGATGCCGGATTAATTGGAGGCGGGGCCATCCCAAAACCCGGCGAAGTCAGTCTGGCCCACAATGGAGTGCTGTTTCTGGATGAACTTCCGGAGTTTGCACGCAACGTTCTGGAAGTGATGCGACAACCCCTGGAAGATGGTCAAGTCACTATTTCTCGGGCCTCCGCCTCTTTAACGTTCCCTGCTCGCTTCATGCTGGCCGCCGCCATGAACCCTTGCCCCTGTGGTTTCTTCGGGGATACCACACGGGAGTGTACCTGTACACCCACCATGATTCAGCGCTACGTGTCGAAGATCTCGGGGCCGCTCCTGGATCGCATCGACATTCACATTGATGTCCCGGCCGTCAAGTACAGCGATCTGTCCAGCAAGGCCCCAGGGGAACCTTCTGAGAGCATTCGTGAGCGGGTCACGCGGGCCAGGAAGGCCCAGCAGACCCGTTTCCAGGCCGAAGGAGTCTATTCCAACGCTCAGATGACCCCCCGGCTCATTCGCCGGCATTGCGAAATTGATGACGATTCCCGCCGGCACTTGGAACATGCCATGACTCGGATGGGCTTGAGTGCCCGCGCCTACGATAGGATTCTGAAGGTCTCGCGCACCATCGCAGACCTGGAAGGCTCAGAATCCATCAAAGCTTCCCACATCTCCGAAGCCATCCAGTACCGCAGCCTGGACCGAAATTACTGGCTGTGAGAGCAAGACCGCCCTATTATTTAAAGGTGCTCGGGGAATAGCATTTTCATCGGCGGAGGTTCTTCTTTTGGCCGGCCTGTGGATTTCGGGTCTGTTCTTCCAATTGCGATTGGAGTAACCAATGAAACACCTTGCCATTGGGGCGACTCTGCTGTTCTGGATCCCTCGCCTTATCCTTGCCGGCCAACAACCTTTTTATGACCGCGTCCATGAGTCCGCAATCCTTGGTGAAAGCCGTCATTACCGGATCTTCCTGCCAACGGATTACGATTCCAGTGGGAAACCCTATCCGGTGGTTTACTATTTCCATGGCCATAGCGACCGCTACACGTTGGAATACTATGACCAGGGGAAGGACACCGTCCCTCGTATCTCCCGGTTTGTAGCGAATCACGATCTAATCGTCGTCAGTGTGGATGGCTACGTGGCAAGCAGCTACGGAGGTTTTTACGGAGGCGCCCCTTGGGACATCATCGATGCCGAAGGGCAATTTGACTTCGGTGCCTATTTCCTGGAATTGGTGAAATACGTGGACGGCGCTTACCGGACTTTCACCGACCGGCGACACAGGGGAATATCCGGGTTGAGCATGGGTGGCTTTATGAGTCTATACCTCAGCGCCCGTTTCTCTGACCTGATCGGAAGTGCCTCTGCCTTTAACCCGGGGCATGAGTTTTTTGTGGGGGACAAAGGTCGCCGGATTCTTTGGAGGTTGAAAGATCATGTGACCAATCATGAAAACAGTATGGTCCGATTGGTTCGAGCCAGCGGGGACTACATCAGCCAGTACCACGAAGAAGCCCGCGATGCTTATGCACGAAATCCCCGGGTCGGGTTCGAGTATCGCCAGGACGAGTACCATAAGCATGCTGCCACTTCCATTGAAGAGACGCTGGAGTTCCACCTGCGGGCGTTTGCGAATCCGCAGCTCAACAACACACCCGAAACCTGGAGTTACTCTTCCCCTTTCCAGTCTTTTGTCGTTTGGGACTGGCAGGTGGAGACTTCCGGAGCCACTCCCGGATTCACCGATTTGGAGCTGGTTTCCCAGGGCGGTCTGAGAGTGTTAACACGTCGATGGGCTCCGGATGGCCCACCCATTGCCTCGCGGGAGATCAGCCTCACCACCGCCCCACTATATCGCCCCGGAACCACTTACAGAATCCTTGACTATTCCTTATTGAAAGAGAAACTGCAGTCGCTGGAGGCAGTGGCGGACACGAAGGGCCGGTTGCGATTCACCGTTGATGGAACAGGCCACCAACTCGGCATCGTCGGACCCGGCACCAGTGCTACTCCGCCGGTCCTGCTTCCGTTGACGGCGCGAGACCGGTTGATCTGCCCTCCAGGTACAACAATCAACTTGCCCATCCGGATCTTTAATCCTCGCGGCACACGGATGGAGGAGGTCAAAGTGGAGTTGTCCAGCGACTATCCCACCGTGGAAATTACCGATGCTTCCTGCAACCTGGGAGTGATAGAACCTGGGGGTGTCGTCGACCTCTCCTCTAAACTGAAGGTCCGTTTCACGGCCGGATCCGGTTTCTTTGCTCCTACCCGGCTGCAATTGGCTATGACGTATGATGGATGGTACGGAGTCACACGAGAGATCGATCTGCTGGTTGTCCCGGAGGTGCTACCCTCTCCAGTTGCCATAGAGATTCTGGACGGGCGGACTGTTACATTTCAGGTTTTCCGCCAAAAAGGCAATCAGGGGGGTGGCTCTCTGCTTGAACGCACGGTTACAGAAGGGCGGGGAAATGGCAACGGCATTCTGGAACCGGGAGAAGAGGCCACCGTCTGGGTGAAAATGAACCAGGGGATGGACCCTTTTGACAAGAACAGCTGGCACCGCTGCAAGGTTTACTCTAATTCTCCATGGCTGGAAGAGAGTAAGCTCCTGGAGGAGGAAAAACAACGAGAGTGGACCTCGGCAAGAGAGAGAACCAGCAGCATCACCCTTTCGGAGAAGACACCACGAGGGGCAGAGATTCCGCTTCTGCTCGAAAATGAAAGTTGGAGCTTTCATTATACGCCGGACGTCCGATATGGCACCGAGCCTCTTTATCAGGCGTTTCAGCTGCATACGCGCCATTTGCATCATTTCGACCTCCGGGTGCCGTGAGTCAAACACCTCGGTCTGATTCGAACTTCTGGTGTCCGGCGGGGTAAAGGACTGTCTCCTGCTGGTCCCCTGGTCCGGCGCTGCTCTCATTGTGGTCTGACGGGTGCTTTTAAACCGCGAGATCGAAGCATGAATATTCCGCTCGCGCACATTTTTATTGCCCCCCTCAAGAGCGGTTACCCCATTTGATGGAATGGCAGCGAATTTTTGGCTAAATAGACCGGAGAATGGCATCCAATGACTTATCGAAGACTGCTGCTGATTCTGCTTCTCCTGTTCCTGGCGTCGCCGCCCCGGCCACCGGCCCGGTGTCTTGCTGACACTTTGGCAACAAAAAGGGCTTTGGCTTCGCCAGGAGAGAAGATTGAAGTTGCCAGAAAATGGGCTGTTCATCTGCCTGCTTCACCAGAGCCGGTTTTGATGCGGGCTGCCCGGGATCTGCAATCCTTCTTGAGAGAGCGTCATCAGCTTGATATACAGATTCAAGAAGGCACCCCAGGTCAAGGAATCTTTCTTGTCGTAGAAGGCAGTGCAAACGACGATCGATTTTCACTGCGGGCCTTACCACGCGAGGCAAAGGTCATCGTCGAGGGTTCCAGTCCCCGCGCAGTGTACCAAGGTGTGTTGTACCTCGAAGATCAGTTGGCAAGCAGTCCGTGGCTTTCCGCTTCACTTGACCGTACGGTTATCTTTCCCTTCAAGGACCGTTACCTGATCTGGAACGCGCTGCTGACCGGGCAAAACAAGGGGGCCATTGGGTTCGATCTGGAGCGGCATGTCCGGGAAGCCGTCCGGCTCGGCTATTCCGGCATGGAATGTAATCGCTTCGTGGGAATGAAACTCTTCGAGCAAGGGGATCCACGGGACCCCTACCCTTGGTACACGTATTGGGGTCCTTCGATGGACCAATTCGTCACCTCGCCTTTGTTCGAAGGAGTATTCCCCCGAGAGTATTTGGAGCGGAACCTGGCCGACTTGAAACACGTTGTGGCAGGGGTGGAGTCTTTCGGTTTAAAGCCTATTTTCGTCGGCTACGAACCCCGCTACGTCCCCCAGGATTTTCTGGCAAGCCACCCGGAGCTCCGAGGCCCCCGGGTGGATCATCCTCTGCGCAGCATGACTCCCCGCTACTCGCTTTGTACGGACCGCCCGGAGGTTCTGGAACACTACCGGATCCTCGCCAAGCGGCTCATCCAGCAGGTCCCCGCTATTCGCGAAATGCATGTCATCTTTCATGACAGCGGCACAGGCCTCTGTTGGGAGGATGGTCTTTATTCCGGACGGAACGGACCCGCCTTTTGCCGGAATATCCCGATGGGAGAGCGCCTGCGGAAGTTCTTTACCGCCATCCAGCAAGGGTTCGGGGACGGCGGACGTGAGGTCACCGTGGTGGCGCAGCCGCATGGCATCTCACGCCGGGAAATCGATGAATTCCTTGAAAGAGTTCCGAACCTGATTGAGTTTACTGCCGGTAATTGGTCTTCCTGGAGCTTGGGGCCCATCGACCCGCTAGGAATCGACTTGCATGTCCTCTCTCGCCAGCGTGAAACGGGACGGAGAACACTTTATTATCAACAGCACTTTTTCGGTTTCGACGTCGCACCCACGTCAGAGTTCCCCCTTCCTTACGGTCTGGCTGAAAGGCTCCAGAAGGCACGAGATTTCAAGCTGGACGTACTAAATACCCTGGGAGGGCTGGTTTCTCCCCCCATCAAGGACCGATCGGTGATGCAGGAGGTCTACCGGCAGTTCCTGATTGAGCCGAATACCCTCGCCGGAGAGTTGGTGGCCCGGGTAGCCAGCGACTTGGGAGGAGAAGAAGGGGCCAAACTGCTGGAGTCAATCTGGAAGGAAGTCCATGCCACTTTTGCGAAAACCAGATTCCAGCTTGGTTTTGGCTTGGGCACCGAGTATGCCTCGCGCCGCACGCTGGTCCGCCCGCTGGTTGCCGATGCAGCAGGTCTTTTGCCCGACGAGAGGGATTGGTGGCAGGCCTATACCTTTGGAGGTGACCTGAGGTTTGGTCATGCCCATCTCTTCAGAGGAGAAGGCGGTTTGCCCCCGGAAGATTTCTACACGACCAATAGGGACCGCTCGATTCTCTTCAGAGACTTGTTCCAGCGGCATGCCATCCAACTGCAGGATTGGCTCCGGGGACATCAGGAGGCAGCAAAATTGCACCCGTACCTGGCTGCGCACGAACGCCAACTCCGCTTCCTTGGTTACGTTTATGCGACCGGCGCAAACCTGTATGAGGGACAAAGAATCCTGGACAAATATTCCAAGAAAAATGTCGAAGACGCGTTAAAGAGTGATCTGAAATCTGACCTGGCGGCTTTTCAAGTTACCGTGACCAGCGAAATCGAAAATACCCAGGCCTTTCTGAAATTCGTGGAAGAGGGCGGAGATATCGGGATGGTCCTGCTTCCGGAGGAAACCACCTGGGCATACAGCTCGAATCTGCCGGTGTTGTTGAGGCAGAAGATTGAAATCATGCGCCGTCACCTGCCGGAAGCAGAGGAGGTTTTGACGCGGTGGTTTGATAGCGAATACTAGGTCCACGTTCTATGCGAAGCAGTCCAGGAGGACTATGAATAAGACTCTCAGCGCTGCCCTTATTACACTGGCAATTTCAATCTCCGGTCTGGCAGCCCCGGCCCCTGAGGGCGGTGTGAATGGGTTGAGGTCCCTCGGCTACAGTCTCATTCCGGCCGCCAAGAAGGTTCAATTGACCGGGCGTGAAATCGTCCTTGATCCGAGCTGGGGCGTTGAGCCGCAGGTGAATCCCGGTGAGATCTCAGTCCGACGGTTGAAAGAAGGCGCTCTCGAGCTTCACAGCCTGAGGTTCGAGGGAACGGGACCGGGACGCATCGTCCTTCAGGTGGCCTCGGGAAAAGTCGCGACAGCTCCTCAGTCGACTTCGGATGAGGCTTATGCTCTCAAGATCACTCCACGTCGGATCGAGATTACCGGCAACGACAATCCAGGCCTTCTTCATGGAGTGCAAAGCCTGCTCCAGCTTCTCCGCCCCAGGAGCGGTGGCACATGGTATTTGCCCGAAGGCGAGATCGAGGATTGGCCTGCCTTGCCGCTCCGGTTCATTCACTGGGATACCAAGCATCACCAGGACCGTCCAGAAACATTGAAGCGCTTCATCGACTGGGTCTCGTTCTTCAAAGCGAATGCTATCGGCTTCGAGATCGAAGACAAATATGAGTTCCCCCGACATCCGGTGGTCGGCGCTCCGGGAGCCTTCACGAAAGCCGAGATACAGGATCTTACCCGATATGCTTTGGAACGCCACATCCAATTGGTTCCACAGATCCAAGCGCCGGCACACATGGCCTATGTGTTGAAGCACGAAGAGTTCAAGGATCTCCGTGCTGACGGAAGCAACTACCAGGCCTGCATGTGCAACGAGGAGGCTATCTCCCTCATCCAGGACCTTTACCAGGACATGATCGACGCCACTCCCGGCGTCAAGTACTTTCATGTCTCGACTGACGAAGTCTACTACGCCGGGATCTGCGCGAAATGTCAGGAGAAACGCCCTTACAATGACAAAAACCGGAGTCTGACCTGGGTCGAGTATGTCAACCGGATGCACAAATGGGTCGCCGACCGGGGCCGCAGAATGCTGTGTTGGGTGGAATACCCCCTCCTGGATGAGCATCTCAAGCTTCTTCCCAGGGGGCTGGTTAACGGTGTAGCCACGCTCGGTCAAAGCGAAGGCTGGAATCAGGGGCTGCGAGACGCCGCCGTCCCATCCCTCATATACAGCTCCCAGCAAGGTTCCGAGCTTCTGTTCCCCAACTACTTCTCTTCCGAATTCCTGGACAATGGACGCCCGGTTCAAGGCCGCCTGGAGGAACCTGGCAAGCTTGTGTCCCAGCTTCTCGGCAAGGCTCCGAATAAACTGATCGGCACCTACGCCGCGGCTTGGGACGATTCCGGCCTTCACAGCGAAACCTTCTGGCTCGGTTGGGTCATGGTTAGTCAGTACGGGTGGTCTCCGAACGAGCCTCGTGCTGAGCAGGTCATCGCCGATTTTATGGACATCTTCTACGGTCCTGGAAACCAGGAACTGATCGAAGTCTACCGGACACTGATGGAAGGGGCCCGTTTCTATGAATCAAGTCTCGACCGGGTCCCCGCCACTCGCCTCAAACCGACGTATGGCAGTTGGGCCGGTCCGGGACGGGACACGACCCGGATCGACCTGAGGATCGAGCCCCCTCCGCTGCCTTTTGCCTACGATGAGACTCTGGTGGTTGATCGGACCTTCTCTCGCCGTTACAACTCCATTCTGGCGCATATGCCGGAAGTTCGGCGGAGACTGGATCAGGTGATCGGAATACTCCAGGGAAAGCTTGGTGCTGTGCACCGGAACCGCTACAACCTGGAAGTTCTGCTATCGATCGCCCAGTTCGAACGCCACTATGTCACGATGCTGACAAACCTAGTAGGAGTCGAGGACCTGATGATCCGCGCGGCCGAGGCCCAGAGCCAGGAACGGCACCGGGATGTCATTTCCCTGCTGTCCCAGGGGCACAGCCGGGTGCGGGAATGTCTCTCCGACCGGGAGGACATGTGGGCTGGATTGAAAGCGACTTGGGAAAAGAGCCGTTATCCGAAAGGTCGGTCAGTGAGTGGCCGGGACTTTGTACACGTTCTCGACGACCTGAAGGACCACCATGCCGACCGGAGAGCCGGGCTTGACTACATGCTGGAGCCACTCGAAAACATTGGGCTGGAAGCATGGAGCAATGGCCTGGCGCAGTTCATCCGCACCTACGCCAGGAGTCGCGGGCTCGAGGTTCCGGAGCTGAGATAAGCGGATGGAATTACTTTGACTGTGACATCTGACCCGGATTTCTCACCACCAAGACCGTACCCGACCACAGGCTGTAACCGAACACCCGCCTAGTTTAAGAGTGGGGCAGTGGGACTTAAACCCGTTATTGCATCGACCACCCCCCAACCAGGGCACAAAAAAAACGTCAACCTTGGAAGGGTTGCATAACATGAAATCCAACCCTTATAGTTGTGCAATATTGCTTTCTGTTATTCTCCCGGCCTGGAAGGAGCCCGGAGGGCGAGTGGAAGACCGGGAGAATAAGGTCCGATTTTG
>JBGPHY010000019.1:0-20895 GCA_041484625.1 Terriglobia bacterium
ATTGTTGTCAATACCACCTTGTTCAACCAGATTCTGGAAGGTTTGGTTCGAAAATATCCAGACCAATGGCTCTAGATCCACCGCCGCTGGAAGACCCGTCCTGCAGGGGAAAAGGGGCTCTATTGACTTCCACAAGAGTCTCCGAAAGCTGATGACAAAAAGAAGGGTGAATCGTGAGAAATAAGGAGGAATCAGGGGATGAAAGGTCCGGATGGCAAGTGAGAGCCGGTCGGCATGACTTCAAAGAATAATTCCGTGCCGGTTCAAATCCTGATTGTGGCTGGCGAAGCCAGCGGGGAATCTCATGCCGCCGACTTGGCAGAGGCTTTGCGCCGGAGTGCACCAGGAGAGTCTCTCCAATTCTTCGGTTGCGGGGGAGATCGAATGCGCCAGGCAGGTGTCGAAACACTGGTTGACATTCGCGAACTGGCCGTCCTCGGACCTGTCGAGGTGGTGCCCCACTTATGGCATCTTTATACGGCTATGCGCTGCCTGTTGAAAGCTGCCGACAGCCGCCGCCCGCGCTTGGCGATCCTCGTGGATTTCCCGGATTTCAATCTACGGCTGGCCCGGAAGCTGAAGACCCTCAGGATACCGATCATTTACTTTATCAGTCCGCAGGTCTGGGCATGGCGAAGTCGACGGGTTTACCTGATCAAGACCCTTGTGGACCTGATGATTGTCATCCTTCCCTTTGAAAAGAAATTTTATGCAAGATTTGGCATGGATGTTGAATACGTTGGCCATCCTCTGGTGGACCAGGTGGCTGCTACAACCTCACGGGAGGATTTCTTTCGAAAACATCGCCTTGACCCAAATATCCCAACCCTTAGCCTTTTGCCGGGAAGCCGCCAAAAAGAGGTCAAATTTCACTTGCCCATCCTTCTGGAGACAGCCCGGCGCTTGATGGAGCAGTCTCCGGTTCAACTGCTCCTGCCGTTGGCCTCCTCCCTCAATCGTCGCTTGATCAATCGAATTAGGGAAGAAGAGGCTCCGGACCTCCCCCTCCTGGTCATTGAAACTGATACATACAATGCCGTGGCTCACTCCGATTTGGCGGTAGTCGCAAGCGGAACAGCCACCCTGGAGGCTGCTTTATTGGGAACGCCTTTGATTGCGGTTTTCCGAATCTCAACCTTGACCTGGATCATTGGACAATACTTGGTAGACGTCCCGTTTTACTGCCTGGTAAACCTCATTGTCGGCAGGGGACTGGTTCCGGAATTATACCAGAAGGACTTCAACGCAGATCGACTCAGCCAGGAAGTGAAACGATATCTGCGCGATTCGGCACTGCGGAACAGTGTTAGAATGGATCTGGCCCGGTTCAAGACGGAGTTAGGTGGAGACGGTGCCTCCGAAAGGGCCGCCCAACGGATCCGGGACTGGATGATGCCCTGTCATTCAAATTCCGTGCCCCCGGACCGAGGACCTGCGGTCTGAGGGAGGATGACCGGACCGGTGTCCTGCTGCGTGGAATCCCACTCGAGACCCGATTCCTCAAGACGGACCGAGCAAAATGTCCCACTTATCACGGAAAACCGGCTCCCAATGGGTTAGAAAAGCCAAAGGAATCAGATTTTTTGCGCTCTTGTGCAACATTGCGGGGTCCCAATGCAATCCAAACAGACTGTGCCAAATCAACCTGAGAGCAGAGTGGAGAATTTGTCAATGATCAATTGGAATCTCAAATTCGCAGCGCCAATACTGCTGATCCTGGCCTCCCTGGGATTTGGAGTTCATAAGACCTGGGCCCAGCGAGACCGGGAGAAGGTGCCAGAAATTGACGTTCAGAATTACCAGGTTGAGGCAGAGCTTATCCCAGCCAGGAACGAGATCAAAGCCAAGGCAATAATCAAGTTCTCGGCTCTTCAGAGTCAGGTTAGTTCAGCCACTTTTGATTTTAATGCCAATTTGAAACCGACTCGGATTTATTTCGCTGATCGGCCCCAATCTCCTGCTATTTTGGCCGTCCAGGTTGCCGAACCGACCTCTGCGGATGACACGGAAGCTCCAAAGCTAGTACGCGGGGGCAAGAAGCCGGCTTCCCCGCCGGGGCAACGATCAACCCGGAAAGGACCAACCTCCTCGGCGGCACCTGTTAAAGACTCCAGTCAATTGAGATTCAACCAGTACAACGATGATCACACCCTCCAGGTTGATTTTGACAGTCCCGTGATGCCGGGCCAGACAGCTGTTTTGGTCTTCGAGTATGAGGGGACACTGAATTCTGCCGATAACTCACCTCTGGAAGGCGTCCAGGTGGCGTATATTGGAGATGATGTTAGCTACCTTCTCGCCATTTCACGCTGGTTTCCCGTCCACGGGTATTTCCAGGATCGGGCTACCGGCACTTTCCGCATCACGGTTCCTCAGGGGTACGTGGTGGCCATGGATGGCACTGCGCAGACTCCGCAGAAAGCAGGAGCCTCTGAGACCTTTGTCTTTACCTGTGAGCGGCCCACTTTCCCAGGATCCTTCGCGGTGGCCAGGTACAATGTGATTAAGACCAATGCAGGGCCCGTCGAGATCACTTTTTACGTCAAAGACAACAGGCGTGATTTCGTTAATGGCCAAGGCGAAGTCATGGGGAAGATCTTCGAGTTGTTCTCCCAGAAGTTCGGGGGCTATCCCGGGAAGGGTGTCAAGGTTGTGCTCATTGATAATAATTCGTTGCTTGGTTATTCGGCACCAGGCATAGAATTTCTGGCCGAAAAGGCCTTTGACTCGACCCCCAATGCCAACCTGCTGGCTAAAGAGATTTCCTATCAGTGGTGGCAGAGCCTGATCATCCCCAAGAGCCCTCAGGACCTCTGGTTGAAAGAGGGTTTCTCCGGCTTCTCTGCCTTGCTTTATCAAGAGAGCGTTTCCAGTGAAGCTGGATTTGCCCGAGAACTCAGAGATACCGCTGTGACCGCCCTGCTGCATGAAGACAAGAGCACAATTCGCAACGCCTATCAACTGCCGACCTATTCGCCCGAATACAACTCTATTCTGAAGAGCAAAGGAGCCTATGTCTTACAGATGCTGAGAGGGGTGGTAGGAGATGAGAACTTTTTCAAGATCCTGAAAGAGTATGTCTACAACTTCGGTTACAAAGAGGCCTCCATCGCGGACTTTAAGGCCCTGGCTGAAAAAATTTACGGTCAGCCTCTGGATTACTTCTTTTCTCAATGGATCGAACAGAACGGGGTCCCCAAATTTGAGTTCGAGTACACCACTTACCGGATCAAGGACGGCTTCAAAGTCTCAGGTGTTGTCAAACAGGATCTGGATACGTTCAAGATGCCTATTGAGATTCTGGTGGAAACTGAGGGGAAGCCTGAAACCAAGAAAATCGAAGTGATTGGGACGGAATCCTCTTTCTCAGTGCCGACCTTCGGTAAGCCCCGGACTGTCAAACTGGATCCCAACAACAAGATCCTGAAAATCAACGACGAGATCCGGGTTTCGACATCGATCGCCCGCGGGGACGAATTAAGAAAACTTGGTCAGCCAACCGATGCGATTAGTGAATATCAGAAGGCTATCGAGATGAACAAGCGCAGTTCTATGGCATTTTTCCGGATCGGTGAGGTTTTTTTTGAGCAGCGCAGTTATCAGTCTGCGGCCAATTCATTTCGAGAATCCCTTAACGGTGACCTGGACCCAAAGTGGATTGAGGTCTGGTGCTATATCAACCTCGGCAGGATCTTTGATGCCCTCAATCAAAGGGAGCGGGCGCTGAAGGAATACCAGAAAGCTCTCGATACCAACGATAATGCCCAGGGAGCCCAAGATGTTGTCCAGAAATATATTCAGCAGCCTTACAAGTACGAGGGAAAGAACATTCAGGTCAAATGACAGAAAACTCACGATCTGTCACAAATAAGCTGGTTCAGGTAGTTCTCAATCTGGCCCGGCGGTCCATCGATGAGGCCCGAAAGGTGCCCTATGTAGTAGAGCAGGATAATGTGGTTGATATCCTGCTGAACCATCCGGATCTTTATCAGCAATTGGTCTCCGACGGGCAGTTGGAAGGGGAGGGCCTGCCCCAAGGTAGAGTGCTGGTGAAAGTGGATATTCTGGCAGAAATCGAAGAATTCACGCCACTGGACCGTCTTCTGCTCGACAACTGGAGTAGTGACAACGTCGATCTGGAATCAGTTACCGCCCAAGTCAACTCGATGACCAAGCTCTTCCTGGCCTATCACAGTAATATGGTTGCGACCTTCGAACGGGAGTATGACCAATTCTTGGAAAGATATTGGAAGACACTGGAAGGGGCCGAGGAAAGGTTTAGTCCTCTCCCCTTGTATCCCTCGGATTTGGAGGAAGTCAGGCGAACTGCAGAAGGCTTTCTGGCCGAAAAGCGCTATATCGAGGCCTTTTCACTGGGCAAACTGTTCCATCCGGAAATTGTTAGAGACTTTCTCTTTCAGTTCCCTGGACCGGACTATTCTCTGACTCAGGAATTGATTCAGAGCTCGCCAAAAAACGGGCCGGCGTACAGCAACCTGGTCCGCTTCATTCTCAGAGCCTGTTACTTGAGTCACAATCTTTGGAGCGACCTGTTCTCCACTCTTCTCAAGCTGGCCGATAGTGAGCCAGGGTTATACCATCGCCCTCATGTTGTCGAGTTGATCGAGCAGGACTTGGTGTTTTGCTGTAACTTGCTCCACACAACCTACGACCAACTGCATGCCCTGCCGGCCGACGAGCGGCGTGCCGCCATCGAAACCAGTCTTCGAGCGGTATGGCGTGCTTCCTAACCTCTTCCGGCTTACCGGTTCAACTCTGCGAGATTAATGTCCTTCATCTCCACCGAACTCTTGATTCCGAGGCGAGCACAGGCGCCATCGTAGATTTGCTTGATGGCCTTTTTGGCTTGCTGCAGTTCCAGAAGTTTCTCCTTCACCCTTGCCAGCTCGACTTCAATTTCCTTGTCGATCTGATCCAGTTCTCCCTTGGCCATTTGTCGCGTCTGCTCGTAGCGAATTTTCTGTTCTTCAGTTAACACGTTTTGCCCTCCTTATGGTTTATCCAGTTTGAAGACCAGTGCAATCCGCCCTTTGGCGGGGATATTCATCCCGTTCGAGGTGGCCGGCTTGAATCGGGTCTTATAGACTGCATCCTCAGCGGCCTTTCTCAGGGTCAGCGGCCCGGTCTTGGCACTCACTTGCACGACTTTACCGTTGACATCGACGGAGAATTCGACTTCCACGGTGCCTTCCGCCCTTGCCCTTCTCGCCATCTCAGGGTAGATCACGCGGATTTTGGTCAGGGCCACCGCTGGTGTTGCCACCCCTGTGCTTGTGGGTTGTGTGGGAGCTGCAGTCGGAAGGGCAATTTGCGGCTGGCTGGTGGATTGCAGTGCCAGCCTGGGCAGAGAGAGGTCCCTGATCGCAACCGAACCGGCACCTTCCGGGGATGGCAACTCCGGGACAAGCGAGTATGGCGCAGGAGGGGGTGCGGGAGACGGACTGGGCAGGGCGGGAGACTTTGTTTCCGCGACTCGATTCATGGGACGTCCGGACTCGGCAGTGCTTTTGAGGTCCGCCACGTTGCCTGTTGCTGAAGAGCCCGCCTTTTGTGGAGTTGCTTCTAAAGTCTTTCCACCAGCAACTGGCCCATTGGGACTATTGTTTGAGAATTGAGGCAGATCGGGCTTTCGCAGACTACTCGCAGAGGAGGCCTGTTGTGTATTTTCCGCTTCAGGCAAGATCGATGGAGTACTGCCGGCTGTTCCTGGAGTCGACGCTGTCGACTCGACCCCCGAGGCAGACACGGGCTTCTTCTCGTTGGATTTTGAACCCATCCACAAGTAGCTGACCACCGCCAGACCCAGCAGTATCCCCAACGCGCCCAGGCTGAAAGCCATGGTTCGATTAGGGGCTGATGGCTTAGGGATTTCCATTATTGTTCTTGCTGTCTGATCCAGATCTGCCGCGGAGTCAGCCAGCGTGGCAACCGAAATGACCTGGCTTTCGGAGCCCGGCGGTGGGACTAGAGCAGCTTCGACGTCAGGATCATCCAGCAGGGAATTCTCCCTTTTCAAAGGAACCGGAGCGGCAATGTCCTTCGTTGACAGGGGGCTTGACTGATGTGTCCCGACCGGGGGAGGAAGGGGGGGAGTATTGACCATCCCGATCTCCCTCAGAGTCTCTGTTAACTTCAGGTCCAAGTCGGGCGCGAGCTCATTCTTGTCAGAAGAGACACCGATCTCTTTATCGAGGAAATTGGTGAGAAGAGTATCAAGATCGACTTCCGACGGTCGAAATTCCTTCTGGCCTTCTTCTCTATTCAAACTCATCGTCGTACCTCAGTTCCGTAAAGACGGTGTCACCATCTCAAATCCACGAGGGCCGATAACCCAACATGGGTCGATCCCAATGCGTTTAGCAAAGACCAAGAGTCAGCGACTTGTCCTAAGGTGAGCGGGCTGACTTGTTTTCACCCAGGCGGAAGGCACTGGAACGGAACTCTGCCTCGCCGGATCACCGGATTCACGATTCCTATCGGCGCGTGAAGAAGGTTTGATTAGGTAAAAGTCGGAGGCCGGACCGCAAGGTGGAGTAGAGTAACCCTGTGGGGCGAGAGCCCACTAGGTTGCCCAACCGGCAGACTCTTTGAGATAGGTGTCATTGACCGCCGAGACCAACCCAGGAAGGTGGGGTTCCGGTATGTTCAACGTGCCCATAGCCGGTCGGGATGTCAGAGAGATTTCCAGGTTGGGTTCTCGATATCCGACCCCGAGGATCTTGCAGGTTGTATTGGAAAGATCAATGCAGGCTAACACTTTTTCAAGGTCAGGGTTTTCGATCGGAGGTCGGGTCTCTTCGCCGTTATGGTGCTGGAAGGCAACCTCCGTAATGATTTGGGGGTAATTCCAGTTCCTGGATATCAAAGCCCCCACCTGGGTGTGGCTATAGCCGAAAATCTCCATTTCAGCCCGGACAGAGGAATGGCCCTCATTGTAAGTGAGCATCATGACCTCAGTAAATTCCGCAGGGCATTCATTATTCATAATCACCTTGCCCATGTCATGCAGCAGACCGCAGATAAACGCATCCTCGGCCAGATGAGTGGCATAACGCTTGGCAAGCATCCGAGCTCCGATGGCACAAGCCACCGAATGAGACCAGAGCATCTTTTCGGTGATACCGAAACGCTTATAGGCCCCTCGTGCGGTAGCTGCCAGGATTTGGTCTCGAAGGTTTCGCAATCCCAGCACACTGACAGCCATGGGGAGGTTTGTAATCTCCCGCGAAAGGTTATAGAACGCAGAATTGGCGACTTTGAGTATGTGGGCCGCCAGGGATTGGTCCTTGCTCAGGGCGTCACCCAGGATGGCGGCAGTGGTATGGGCAGCACTGATCAGATCCAGGACTTTCCTGGCCACGGTGGAGACGGCCCGTAAATCCCCGGCCTTGGCCACCAACACATCTAAACTCCTGAGGCTCATAGCACCTTCCAGTCCATACTCTTCGGCAGACCCCATTCAAAGGTTAGAGACTTGTCGGGGAATGCCGAAAAAATTGCGACTCCCGTGCTCGAAGATTGTTAATTTGGTGCAATCCCTTTATGATTCCATACACTTCGACATCAAGGAGGGATCGTCCCAAAGGTCAACTGTGACGCAGTTTATGCGCTGTCGTCGGGAATGCCTCTTCCCCGGCGTTCCTTGTTGCAGAGCCTTCAGCCCACAACCCATGCTTGAACTGAAACATCAACTGAACCCCCAGCAGTATACTGCGGTGGTGACCACGGAGGGCCCGATCCTGATTCTGGCGGGCGCTGGCAGCGGAAAAACCCGCGTCATCACCTTTCGAGTCGCTCATCTTATCGAAAACCTGCGGGTTCGGCCCGAGCAGATCCTGGCCGTGACCTTCACGAATAAGGCCGCGGACCAAATGAAAGACCGCGTGCTTTCGCTGCTTCGGACTCACAGGGCAGGCCATCCCTGGATCTCCACGTTTCACTCCTTTTGTGTCAGGGTTCTCCGGCGCAATATTGAGTGCATCGGCTATCAGCGCGATTTTTCCATCTACGATGAATCAGATCAATTGACCTTGGTGAAGAATGTGCTGAAAGAGGTGGACGTGGATGAACAGCAGTTGACTCCGCGGTTGGTTCTGTCGCGTATTAGCAATGCCAAGAACCACGGGCTGTCACCGGAGACTGTCTATCAACAAGCCTATGATCCCAAGACGGAAAGGATCGCTGTAGCATACGCTCTTTATGAAAAAAGGCTAAAGCGCGCCAATGCTCTCGATTTCGACGATCTCCTATTGAAGACCGTAATAGTTCTCGATTCCCACCTTCCTGCGCTGGAATCACTCAATCACCAGTTTCATTACCTCATGGTGGATGAATACCAGGACACCAACCGGATCCAATACCAGTTGATCCGCCTGCTGACCCGGCAAAGACAGAATCTCTGTGTCGTTGGCGATGAAGATCAATCCATCTACAGCTGGCGTGGAGCAGATATTCAGAACATCCTAAGTTTTGAGAATGACTATCCTCAGGCGCAACTCATCAAGCTGGAACAGAATTACCGATCGACTCGCAATATCCTGGACGCAGCCGGGGCTTTGGTTTCCCACAATCAGGCAAGGAAAGGAAAGACTCTCTGGACGGAGGAAAAAGGAGGGGATCCCCTTTCCTTCTATGAAGCCCCGGACGGGGAAGCGGAAGCCCTGTTCGTGGCCCAGCAGATTCTAACCCACTTGCGCCACCAGCCCGCTGATTCGGTGGGGGTCCTTTACCGAACGAATTTCCAGTCCCGTCTGTTCGAAGAAGCCTGCCGCCGCTGCGGCGTTACCTACTCAATCGTCGGAGGTTTTAGTTTCTACGAGCGGGCCGAGGTCAAAGACCTGCTGGCCTATTTGAAACTCTGTGTCAATCCCAATGACTCGGTGAGCCTGTTGCGCGTAATCAACACTCCATCCCGCGGCATTGGTAAAACCACCTTGGATTCCCTTGAACACACGGCTCGTCGGAAAGGCCTTTCCCTGTGGGAGACCATCCGGATGGCGCTGGAAGAGAGCACCTTGAATCTGCGGACCTTGCACGCCCTGACTCACTTCCAGAGGATGATACAGGGATTCATCACAAGCCTCGAGGAAACTTCCACATCCGCGTTGATCCGAAAAATCATGGATGAGTCCGGTTATGTCAAATGGCTGAAAGACGAGGGTACCGAGGAAAGCTTGTCTCGTATCGACAATTTGCAGGAGTTGGTTAACGCGGCCCGGGACAGCGAAGCGCGCCATGAAACGCGGCGGGATTTCTTGGACCACGCAGCTCTGGTTTCCGAGACCGACGAATATGACGAAAAGGCAAAGATAACGCTGTTGACCCTACACAGCGCCAAAGGCCTGGAATTTCACTGTGTTTTTATTGTCGGCCTGGAGGAAGGTTTATTTCCACACAGCCGGTCCCTAGCAACTGACCACGAGTTGGAAGAAGAACGCCGCCTTTGTTATGTGGGCATGACACGCGCCCGAAGGAGGCTGTTCCTAACGCGCGCTCGCATGCGCCGATTCTTAGGCAGCGAGAGTTTCAATCAGACAGAGCCTTCCCGTTTTTTGAGGGAGATTCCTCCGGATCTACTACAAATCCTGGGGACGTCTCACGGGGTGAAGAAACCGGCGACTTATGACGGGCAAACCTTCAATACGCCGGACAGTATTCGGGAATTCTACAGGAAACGAGGGGTCAAAATTGATTTGTCGCCGGGCCAACGAGGCACTCCTTCGCGGAACGCTGCTCTCGGGCACGGAACTGTGGTTCGTCATCCTAAGTATGGGACTGGTACCGTGTTGCGAGTCGAAGGCGAAGGAGAGGAAAGCAAGCTCACTATCAGTTTTCCGGGTCATGGGCTGAAGAAAATCATGATGAAATATGCCAACCTGGAGCGGATATAAGGTGAACAGAGTTGCCAAATTACATTTTTCAAACCAAGAAACTGGACCTTCTTCTCCATGAGTCGGTCGATGCTGCACACCGCCTGAAACGGGTGTTGAATGCGGTAGACCTCACAGCTCTGGGGATTGGGGCCATTATTGGAGCCGGCATCTTCGCGACAACGGGATCGGCAGCGGCCGGAACGATGAATCGCCCCGGGGCCGGTCCCGCTCTCATCATCTCTTACCTGGTGACAGCAGTTGCCTGCGGCTTTTGCGCCTTTTGCTATGCCGAATTTGCATCGATGATCCCCACCTCCGGGAGCGCATACACCTATGCGTACGCCACCCTGGGGGAATTCATCGCCTGGATTATTGGATGGGACCTGATTATTGAATACGCCATCGGCAACGTTGCGGTGGCGGTGAGTTGGGCCGGGTACCTCAAGGAACTGTTTCGTGGGCTGGGCATCGAGATGCCGGCGTGGCTGACTACCGACTACCGAACGGCTCACCGCAGTGCTGAGATCCTGAGCAGCGCCCCGCACCTGGGGGGAATGCCGATTGTCATCAACCTGCCGGCCGTATTTATCGTGGGTCTAATCACCGCGATTCTGGTTATTGGCATCAAGGAGAGTTCGGCTTTCAATTCCTTCATCGTGCTGATCAAGCTGGTGGTGGTGGTGGGCTTTGTCGTGGTGGGGATATTCTATGTAAAACCAGCCAACTGGCATCCCTTTGCTCCAAACGGATGGCAAGGCATTGCCACCGGCGCGGCCCTTATCTTTTTCGCGTACATTGGATTTGATGCGGTCTCGACTGCAGCTGAAGAAGCCATAAACCCGCAACGAGACATGCCTATTGCCATGGTCACTTCCCTGGTTATCTGCACGGTTCTTTACATTGCCATCACCGCCGTGCTGACGGGAATTCTCCCCTATCGGCAGTTAGGCACTGCAGAACCGCTGGCGACTGCTCTGAACGCCATTCACCTGGAGTGGGCTGCCGGGATTGTCTCATTCGGAGCCGTAGTCTCCATGACCGCCGTACTGCTGGTCTTCCAGTTGGGACAACCGCGAATCTTTTTCGCCATGGCCCGGGACGGCTTGCTCCCACGGATCTTTGCTTCAGTCCATCCACGCTTCCGAACTCCCCACATTACCACGATTCTCGCGGGTGTGTTTGTTGGCGGTTTTGCAGGTTTCATGGACATCAACGAGGCCGTCGAACTGACCAATATCGGGACTCTTTTTGCGTTCATTCTGGTCGGGATCGGTATCATCATCCTGCGCCACACGGAACCTGCCCGTCCTCGGCCATTCCGGTGTCCCGGTGTCCCGGTGATTCCTCTGCTGGGAGTCTTCTCCTGCCTCTACCTGATGCTCCAGCTGCCTCTCGTGACCTGGATTCGATTTATTGTCTGGCTGTTCACGGGGCTCATGATCTACTTCCTTTATAGTGTCGAGAGAAGCTCGCTCTTCCTGAGTAATTTGCGAAACCGTCCGGAGTTCTGGCGCCAGCTTCGAGTGAGCCGACTATGGATTGCCGTGGTCCTGCTGGCAATGGCAGCCCTCCTCCTGTATTCTGGTCTGGCTCAGCATGGTACCCTGTCCAACCGGATTGGATATGCCTTGGCCATTCCGTTTCAGGGAACCAAACTGCACGCCAGCGTGGCCATAACCGGAGGAGTTCTACTCCTATTCTCCACCTTCTTCTTCAAGAAGGCTTACGCTATGAAGCAACCTGCATAAGGAGTCGAAATGCCGGCCCATTCGGTGACCCGCAAAAGCAGTTACACTCCGGGGATTCTCACACGTCTTCTTACGTTACCAAGCCGCCAGAGAGGACGACTCCCTGTAAGCGGCATCGCCCCCTTGGGAATCTCTTTGTCCCTGATTTGTACATCAATGTTCGGTTCATTCGCTGACGACAAGACACAACCCGGGGACGCAATGACTCGCGCCCAATCGAGCCAGGCCCATAACCTCGCCAGCGGAGAAAAGGGGTCAAGGCTTCCCAAGGTCAAGCTGGAAGGAACTTACTTCTCGCACAACGGTCGACGGTTCGTTCCTGTCGGCGCCCACTGGATCCCGGCTCGAGCTGGTCTGGAATGGCCCATAGACTGGAACTCCAAGGAGATTGAAGCCGACTTCGCGAAGATGCAGGAGCTGGGTTTTAACACCCTGCGGCTCGATTTGTTCTGGGCCTGGTTTGAACCACGGCCGGGCGACTACAATCCCGAGGCATTCCGACAGTTGGATTCCCTCATCCTTCTCGCGCACCGTTACCAAATCTATCTGCATCCCACCTTGTTTATTGGAGGCGAAGTCGGGGAGGCATTCTGGGACGTCCCTTGGAGGCACGGCCGTCATCCTCATGCAGATGCGGAGATGCTGAGGCTTCAGACCAACCATGCGGCCGAATTCGCGCGCCGCTATCAGGATGAGAGCGCCATCCTGGCCTGGGATCTCACTGATGAACCTCCCTACTGGATTTCCGCTGGCAGTACGACGGATGCGATGGCCATCAACTGGACGCGTCTGATCGCGTGGGCCATGCGTCGTTCCGATCATCAGCATCCTCTGGTCGTGGGGACTAGCCAAGAAGACCTTAACCATGGGCCTTTCCGGCCTGACAACATCAAGGAAGAGGTCGATTTTTTCAGCGTCCATCCTTACTCCATATATGCCCGCACCCTCTTCCCCGACCCTATGCTTTCAGAGCGAGGCACTTATGGGTCGGCCTTTCAGATCGCCCTATCCGCCAGTGCAGGACGACCTGCCATGGTCCAGGAATTGGGGGCCTCTTCGGCACAATACAGTTCGGAGCGGATCGCAGATTTTGACAGAGTAAGCCTCTTCTCCGGGTTGGCAGCCGGCTTCAATGGGTTTCTGCTGTGGTGTTTCACGGATGCAGCGCCGGAAACGTACAAGCGGGTCCCCTATTTGCGCGCTCCTCATGAAACCCAGTTTGGCTTGACTACCTGGGATCGGCAGGATCGCCCTCGAGGTAAGGTTTTCAGGTCATTTGCACAACTGCTCGACCGGTTGGACCTGGCCGGACTGGAGCCCGCTCCAGTTGAGGCAGGGATCATTGTGCCGGAGGAGTGGGCCAAGCCCCACGGTGACTTCTCGCGTTTTGGTCTGAAAGGATCGAGCCCTATCCCTTATGTTTCTACTCAGGATGGAGGAGCCCTGGAAGGCCAAGGCCCTACGGGTGTTTCGGAGCAGAACGAAGTGCTGGTGGGAAGCTGGCTTAGCTCGTTTTTGCTGGCCCGGCGGGCGGGATTCCGGGCCGATTTTCCCCGGGAATACAGCGAATGGACAAACCGTCCCATCGTTCTTTTGCCCTCTCCTTTGACGGGGACCGAAAACAATCTCCTGCATGTTCATACTGGTTTCTGGAACAAGCTCCGCCAGTATGTCAGCCGAGGAGGTATTGTGTATGCCTCGGTAAGCGCAGATGCAGCTATCCACGAGATGGAGGACCTTTTTGGAGTGCGGCTCGTAGATCATGTTCCAATCAGTGACGTCACGCTGACTGTGGTATCGCCTCTCGGGGGACTGAAACTGGGCGATACTTTCAGGTATCCGGCTTCTGGAGGCAACTTTCGGCATTGGGGGGCTACATTGGAGGTTCGAGGAGGCAGGGTCATTGCCACCGACCAGGATGGACGGCCAGCATTGGTGGCTTCGAGCCGTGGAGCCGGGAAGACCTTGCTCAGCGCTTACCCCCTGGAGCTGTATCTGGCCGCAATTCCTGCAGCCTTTGAACACAATGAAGTCTCGCACAACATCTACCGGGCGTTGCTGGATTGGGCTGACGTGAGACCCTTGTTTAAAACCAATCAACCTTCAGTGGAGATTGGCGCCCTGAAAGGTGACCACCACGGTTATGCTGTGCTGGCCAACCACAGCGCTCAGAAATTGCAGGTGGTAATCGACTCCAGTGTGTTACTTCGATCCCTTCTTCAGATTACAGATGCCGGCTCCCATCCACTACCGCTGAAAGGACAAAAATGGGAAATGGACCTGGAGCCATACGAGGGAGCCGTCGTTGAATACAAACACTGAGCCCTTGCAGGCGATGTGAATGTGCCGGGTGATGCCGCTTTGGTCGTGTCACCTGAGCGGAATTGATCTCCCGTGATGAAGGTTCCTATGGCAAATAGCAACAGGATTCTTCTGGCGCTGGTTTGCCTGGCCTATGTGGCTTTTGGATTGGTGACGGCGGTGATCGGCGTCGTCATCAGCCGATTCCAGGAGACCTACCACGTTCCCCTGTGGGTGGCTGGCTTCCTTCCGTTTGCGTTCTATCTGGCCTACGGCCTTTGCTCGATCCCCTTTGGATTGCTCATGGATCGAAAGGGAGGCCGGCCGGTGATTCTGCTGGGTATGTGTCTCATGACTCTTGGCTGCTTCCTGTTCTATTTCAGTGCCAGTTGGTGGTTGACTATTATTATGGTTTTCCTGATCGGAGTGGGAGTGACTGCCATTCAGACGGCAGGGAATCCCATTATCCGGGAATTGGACGTCCCTTCCCGCTACTCAAGCAATCTCACCGTCATCATCGGGATCGGCGCCTTGGGTTATGCAATCAGTCCGGTCATGGTCCCCTATTTTGAATTGAAAGGGTACTCCTGGCAGACCGTCTACCTCATCTTTGGAGTCATCAATCTGGTGTTGCTGGTGTTGCTTGCAGCTGTGCGCTTTCCAGCAGGTCAACCTACAGAGGAAGAAACAGTCAGGCTGGACACGATGACAATGCTGTTGAAGAATCCTCTCCTCATTCTGTATACCCTTGGCATTTTCCTTTACGTTGGTGGAGAGGTGGGAGTGTCTTCTTACGTTGTCACCTACATGGAAAGAATCCATGGGGTGGGGCTGCAAGATTCCATTTGGATGAAGGGTTCATTTTGGTATGCGGCTTTTCCTTCTGCGTCCGCCTTGGCCGTGGCGCTGTTCTGGGCTCTGCAAGCGGTCGGAAGAATGGTGATTGGTCCCCTGATGAACCAAATCAAACCGAGGACCATCTTCCTCGTCTACAACAGCTTATGCTGCATTTCGCTATTGCTCGCTGTGTGGGGGTCGAAGCGGATTTCCTTGATATCTTTCACGCTGGTTGGCCTCTTTACTTGTGCATCGTTTACCTTGATTTTCACCGGCGCTATTCAAAGCTGTGACGCCAACCACGGCTCGATTTCAGGAATTCTCTGCACGGCTATCTTCGGAGGGGCCATCGTGGGCGGACTGGTCGGAGTTGTTGGTGAGGCCTGGGGGATGAAGGCAGGGATGACCATTAACCTTTTCGCTTTTCTGTACGTCTTCCTGTTGGCTGCTTGGGGGAAGGGCAGACTAGACATCGAAAGCCATTAGTTAGGGTCATACACGAATGCTCCACTGGGAGGGTCAGAGGCGTTTCTATGGATTGATTGGTGATGCCAGGCAGGGCAGGGATTTCTCTCCAGGTAGTGGAGAGGCAGAGGACACTACGGAACTCACACCAGCTTAAAGTGGCGCCCAAATTCGCTCAGCACACGATCTGTTTCTACTTCCCTCCTGGCGATCCTTTCATCATAATCCCAGAACTGAGCCGCAAGAGGGACTGAGGCGTGCTGCCAGCTATGCCCTGCACATACCGAGCACACCACTCGGCCTGAGGGGTTGACTGTCAATGGTCGCTGGGCTTCGCAATCGAGGCAATAGGCCACCCGGCCCTCGAGGAGACGAAGAGTTTTTCTCCTGGCAGGGTTGAGTCTCTTGATTAATTTAGATCTCCACCGCATGAGGAATCTCCGTTCTGACCAGCCTGCGAGAGAAAACTGCAGGGTTTTTCATGGCGGAACGACTATCTTAGCAAAGTACTCATTTTCCCGGTTGAGGGCGGAAGGGAATTCCGAAAAGAGCTTGGACTTCGATGGCCTTTTCTCCCATTCGAGCCCCTTTGAACTTCCATTGCTTGAGGGCTTCGATGGCTCGATCATCGAGAGCCGGGTTGAGACTCCGGATGACCCGAATCTTGTCGACCGTGCCGTCTTTCCGTATCACGCCATAGAGTACCACCATGCCTCGAAGCTTGGCCAGTTCTTCATCTTCAGGGCGGCCCGGATCCACTTTGCGAATAGGCCTGGGTTGTGACAGAGTGTCTCCTGCGGCCAGGTAAACCTGGGCGCTGGAGGCCGACGCAGGGGCGACGGCGGCTTGAGGCGGGGAGTCTGCCATTTCCGAAAACTGCATGATCCAGCGGCCTCCCGGCATGGGGACAAAGACAGTGTAGTTCCTCTTCCCGGAAAGGATTCCATAGACCCCCAACCCGGCTCCTCCCGACCGTCCTTCCACAACGGTAATGTTGTAGGATTCCCCCGGTTCGTCGATGGTCGTCATTTCGCTGAATACCACTGCCGAACGGGGCCTTCGTCCGGGCCCTGCCAGGGTGGGGTCGCTACCGTACTTTCCCCCTTGAACGGAAAGACCTGGAATTTGAATCTGGGCGATGTTGCCCCCACTGCCATAACCGTCTCCACTCCCCTTGCCACTGCCGCCACCTCCTGGCACACCTCCGCCCAACTCTCCACTGTCTATCCCATTAGGAGATCCGGCGCGGTTTCCGTCGGGGGAAATCGAGAATTCCCCGGTTCGATTCCCCGGTGGAACGCGGATGCCGCCCGGGCCGGGAAGCCCCGGGTTGGCGCTGAGAACCACCATGTTGTGTAACTGCCCGTTTCCCTGCAATGCGCCGGGAACATTCACCAAGGGAGTCAGGTTTTCCGCTTCAGCCCCGATTTTCCATTCCGGAGAGGCACCCGGTGCCACGGCCAGTTTAGGATTCTGGTTGAGGACTTCGGATGTGGCCATCTTGAACTCTGCGAGTGACCTTTCTATTTCCCTCATCTCCACATCCGGAGGTCTCAGCAGGGCCTTAGGGGCATTCAATCGCGTGTCTAAAAGAGAAGAGTCCTGCTTCCGCGCCAGCTGGATGGTTTCGATCTTGGTATCGTCCACGTTCCAAATCACGATGTTCGGTACCTTGACCTTTTTCTTTATCTGTGTATTGGGTGTGGAGGGCTGAACAATGGTCTGGATGGGGTTGTCTGCTTTGGGAGGAGCTGACTGCATCGTCTGGGTCGGATGAAATGCCGTGCTTCCCTTCGGCGGCATTACGTTCTTCTTCCTGCCGACAGGTGCTTTGGGCCCCTCTTTGGGGGACTTGATGGCTGGCAGAAGATCTGAAGGGCGATAATAGGTAATATTGTACTCGCGTTCCAGGGCTTCACGGGTCAATGGCAGCGGCTGTTGCCAGGAGATGCCGGACAGAGCATAAATCAATGCTACCATCACGCAGTGGAGGACAACAGACACAAGGAACGGTCTGGCCGAATATCCCGTCGGAGCCCACACGTTCGAGAAGACCGCGGGCTCTTCCGGGGAGACCTCCTTCACATGAATCGACGAGAGCAAACTGCCTAGGTCATAGTAGTCTTCGCGTTCGACTGCTCCTTCATCCAAAGGTGACTCGTTGTCTGCATCGGGTGTCTTGTCCGGTGCAGACTCCCAATGCTGAGCGCACTCTGGGCACAGTTCCCGCTTGAAGAGGTACCACTTTATCTTTTGGTCGCAGCTCTGACAGGTTGCCATTTTGGTCTTGTCCAGTTCCGAGGTTCCGGGTAGACAAAAGAATCCCCGGAACCCGATCTTTCGGGAAACACTTCCCCGTTTCCTGCCAATCAACAAAACTCATCGGTAGAAAAAACAGGATCCGTTATGAATAAATTTGCCCCGGGCCCGATTCGGTTTACACTGTTGCGCGTTGTGACTTTGAACTCGCCTGAAAGGCAGGAGCTTATGATGAAACGTCGCGATCTTATGGTGTCCGGCCTGGCGTTGGCCGGCGTGAATTCTACAATCTGGGGAACACCCGGGGCAGGAACGCGGGCCTGGTTGGAACTGCGATTCTTCCATTTGCGCAATGATCTGGAGCGCTCCCGCCTTGATAAGTTTCTCGCAGAAGGATTTCTGCCTGTGTTCAAGAAACTGGGGCGGAGTCCGCTTGGTTTCTTCAATGTGTCTACTGGTGCCCAGATGCCGATGATGGTGGTTTTGACCTCCTATCTTTCACTCGGAGAGATGGAATCAATCTTGGAGAAGCTCTCACAAGACCCGACTTGGAATAGGGCACTCGACGAACTGGATGGCCCCCAGCCCATGGCCTACACCCGCACCGAATCCAGCCTGCTTAGGGCGTTTGTCACCTTGCCGGCCATTGTAGTACCTCCGCAGGAGCCGGATGCCCAGCCACACGTTTTTGAACTGCGGACCTATGAATCGAGGAACATGCGAGCCTCCGACACTAAGGTGCGGATGTTTGACGAAGGGGAAATTGACGTCTTCCGAAGTTGTGGAATGCTGCCGGTATTTTTTGGGCAGACCCTGGTGGGTTGTGGTCAACCCAGCCTCACCTACATGCTCGCTTATGAAAGTATGGAGGCACGGGAGAAGGTCTGGCAGAGATTCGCCAATCATCCCGACTGGCTAAAACTCCGGGTCAAGCCGGGCTTTGCCGACAGCGAGATAGTGTCCAACATCAGCAGTTGTTATTTGAGGCCAACTAGCTATTCAGAGATCCGATAAGGTACGCCTTTATCCCACCAGAACCTGTCGCAGGATTTCAGAGTGCGCGGGCTGCCAGCGCAAGCTCGGCCCTCTCATCCATGCCTTGAATCAGTCCGCTTCGTTTTCCTGCAGGCGGCTCACCTGGTGAATGCCCGGTCGAACGATCCCGCCGTGGATGAAAGTCCAGACCAGCCGTGCTCTTCAGGCGTTCATTCCCCCCAAGGTACTAGTGCTTTGGTATGAGGCAACCCTCCCAATTTCCTTCGTTCGGGGCTAACGAAATCCGACCTTTGAGCGATTGACGGCTAACAACCTCCTCATCATAATGCCCACAGGATTCCGAAACTAACAGGGAATCCGCTCATCTACGGGTTGAATAGTATGCGTCCAGCGAGCGTCACAGGATCGATTTTGTTTCCGGACTGTAATCCTTCACAAGGGATTGCCGATGGGGTTAACAGTTCTTCGCTTTTGAAGCGTCGACAATTCAAATGTGGGCGGAAGGCGCCTTTGGAATTGGAGTTGCTCGATCACAAGTGCGCGAGAATTCTAGGAGAGGGGTTCTTAGGATGCCATCATATTGAGCGACTCACTGTCCGAAAGGGCCAATCGTTCCAGGATTGGAGGGGATGCTTGAACCCGAGATGAAGTCAGACTGATTCGCAAGGCTTTTGCGATGCATCAGCCAATTGAAACGAAAATCAACTAAAAAAGGAGAGACAAAACCATGATGGAACTACTGAAAAGATTCGTGAAGGACGAAGAAGGACAAGACCTGGTTGAATACGCGTTGTTGCTGGTATTCCTGGCTCTGGCAGCCATCGCCGTGCTGCCGACTTTAGGGAACGCCGTGAACAACGTGTTCAGCCGGTCTTCCAGCACCCTGACCAGCGGTTCATAATCGCGGTTCTCTTGCGCCAAAGTCCAGCGGGAATCCACCGCTGGACTTTTTTTTTGCATTTATGATTACGAAAACGTAATCTGCCAACCCCATCTTGCCGATAATTCCTCTCGGGAGGAGAAAGTCATTTCAGTTATGTTGTGACTTTTTCCTAACGCGCGCTAGGCTCGAGAGGAAACCCTCAGACCCCCCTCCTCTCCGGTTATTTGCCCTGGAAGTCATTTTTCCGGACAGAGGCTTGTTTGTGAACTCACTGGTAAACAGCATTGCTTTGGTGACCGTTCTGGTGGCAGCAGTCACCGACATCCGTACCAGGAGAATCCCCAACCAGCTGACCCTTCCAATGATGGTGTTAGGCTTGGTTCTCAACACACTGGGTTCGGGTTCTGGAGGTTTTCTTTCCAGTTTAGGAGGGATGGCAGTCGGCTTTGCTTTGCTCTTTCCCGTGTACCTGCTGGGAGGAATGGGTGCGGGGGACGTGAAATTGCTCTCAGCCGTGGGGGCCTTACTGGGTGCTCGTCAGGTATTCAATTCCTTCATCTGGTCGGCATTGGCCGGAGGCTTAATGGCCTTGATTTACATGGTTGTCAATCGAGCATTCTCTCAGACCTTCCGCAACCTTCGACTTTTGATCCAGGGATGGATTCTGGGTGTTGACAGATCGGAAGCCAATCTCACAATCCGGAATCAATCTCTCATCAAATTGCCTTATGGCGTGGCAATTGCAGTAGGGACAACCTTGGCGGTTTGGCTGCAGAGGATTCCAGGACTGAACTTCTGATCTTTTAAACGCACATTTGGTTTTGTCGGGTATGACCAACATTTCCTGTAAAGGAGTGATTCATGAATAGGGCGAGAATCCTGATCGTATTACTGGTGGCCGTCCTGGTAGGGGGACTCTTGAGTTTTGCCGTCTACAACTACCTGAGAACCCGCCCGGTCACTGTGGTCAAGACTCCGGAAAAGAACATCGTGGTAGCTGCGGGGAAACTCCAGTTGGGCGCGAGACTAAAAGACCAGGACCTTAAATTCATCTCCTGGCCAGCTCCCAATCTTCCAACCGGCTATTTCGACAAGAAAGAGGATCTCGTAGACCGCGGTCTAATTCAGCCCGTGGTAGAGAATGAACCCATCTTGGAGTCTAAACTGGCCCCCAAAGGAGTTGGGGCTGGTTTGCCACCCATCATCCCATCCGGCAAGAGGGCACTCTCCATTCGGGCTAACGAGATCATCGGCGTGGCGGGTTATGTTTTGCCCGGTACGCGGGTGGATGTGGTCCTGACAGGCAGTCCCGTCGGCTCCAATGAGCCTGTAACCAAGATCGTTCTGCAAAATGTGGAAGTGGTCAGCGCTGCTCAGGACATTCAGAAAGATGCCGAGGGTAAACCCAAGACGGTGACAGTAGTCACCCTCCTGGGCAGTCCCGAGGACATTGAAAAGCTGACCAGCGCCAGCTCGCAAGGACAATTCCAGCTGGCACTGCGGAATCCGCTGG
>JBGPHY010000020.1:0-20513 GCA_041484625.1 Terriglobia bacterium
CCACTGCACTGAATTGGACTTCTTGACTTTTACGGAACCCGTGATGCTCACGAAACGGCCGCTGCGCACCAGGATGCTGGCCTTCGGTCCACTCTCCTGTTCAAAAATCCTCTGGTACTGCTGGATCACATAATCGCGGAAGAATGCAAAACCTCCCAGGCCCCCTATCAACAGGATGATCAGGACCCAACCGAAAACCCGCTTGTAGGAGACGGTAAACCAGTAGATGGCTAGCCGTCGGCCTCTTCCTGCTCTGTTTTCCATAACCTTAAGAGTACGAAGACCCTAGATTGATTAACAGGTCTAAGGAAAGCCCACGGTTGTCTAAGCATCCTAATGTAGCATAGCTCAACGGTTGGACTCAAACCCTACCTGTCCTCCATCCTCAGTATATATATATTCGGTCGTTCAAGCAGGTTTGCGTAGAAGTTTCTCTCGGGCCGATCAGGCGAGATTTTTCGTTGATTTACTGGCGGATAACGATTAACCTGTATGTTTTGTTGACCGGTTGCCTCTGGCTGGCATCTGCTCGACGCCGAGACTCTTGGTTGAAGGAGCATTTGACCTTTATGATTCTGGACATCATGCGGCGGGAAAAGAAATTGTTTCTGGGATTGTTACTGGTGCCGCTGATCCTGGGCCTGGTAGCTTATTTGATTCCCGGCTTGACGGGCGGCATGTGGGGGAAAGGTATGGACCTATCCACGCTCGCTCAGGTTGCCGGAGCGGAGATTACAGCGTCCGAATTTTCCCAGGCCTACCATCGGTTCTTGCGAAACAGCCGAGTTCCCTATGACCGCCAGTTTCTAAAATCTCTGCAATTGGACCAACAGATCCTTAACCAACTGATCACCAAAGAGATTATCCTGGTCGAAGCCAAGCGTCTGGGCATTGACGTCATGGACAAAGAAATTCAACAACGGATTCTTTCCATGCCCTACTTCCTGGACAATGGGAATTTCCTCTTAAACCGTTATGAGGCAATCCTGCGGCAAAACGGCATGAGTGTGCAGGAGTTTGAAGATAGTGTCCGGCTGGAAGTCATCCAGGAAACATTGCGGAACCTGGTCACGGATGCTGTGACGGTCAGTCCCAAGGAGGTGGAGGACGACTACCGCGAGAGAAACGAGAAGGTGAAGATCAGCTACGTTTCCTTCACCCCGGAATCTTTCGCCAGTAGTATTCCTGTGAACGAGGCCGATCTGAAGGCGTATTTTGAGGCCAACAAAGACAATTACCGGGTTCCAGAGCAGCGCAAGGTGAGGTACCTCTTGATCGACTCAGCCAGGATTCGGGAGTCGCTCCAGGTACCCGAAGCCGAATTGAGGAACTACTACCAGCAGAATATCCAGAGCTACCAACTACCTGAGCGGGTCAGGGCGGCCCATATCTTATTCAAGACCGAGGGCAAACTGCCCCAGGAGGTGGAAAAAATCAAGGAGAAGGCCACTGATGTCCTGCTCCAGGCGCGTCAGGGAGCCGATTTCGCAGTGCTGGCCAAGAAATACTCAGAGGATAGCTCTGCCGGCAGTGGAGGGGATCTGGGATTCTTTGGTCGTGGCCAAATGGTGCCGGAGTTTGATAAGGCTGCTTTTGGCATGGGAGTGGGGGCCATCAGCGATTTGGTGACGACCCAGTACGGTTTTCACATCATCAAGGTGCTCGAGAAACAAGCAGCCCACACCCAGAGATTTGAAGAAGTGCTGAATATCATTCGTCCGAGTCTGCTGCAGAGAAAAGCAGACCAGGCGGCCCAGGATCTGGCCGACAAGGCTTACGCTCGCATCAAGAACAACCAGACCTTGGAACAGGTGGCGAGTGAACTGAAACTGGCTGTGCAGGATTCCGGTTTTTTTACCGCCAGCGGATCGATTCCCACGCTCGGCAGTTCCCAAGAGTTTTCCGCCAAGGCGTTTTCCCTGAAACCGAAGGAGATCGGTTCGCCCGTGCGGATTCCCAGCGGTTATGCCATTCCCCAACTGGAAGAGATCCAGGCCTCTCACATTCCGGCTTTCGCAGTCGTTCGTAGCAAAGTGGAGCAGGAATTCCAATCCTCCAAGGCAGTCGATGTGGCCAAGACTAAGGCCCAGGAATTCGCCACTCGAGTCAGGGCCGGCGGAAGCTTGGATTCCCTGGTCAAGGAATATGGATTGACCGTTAAGACCACCGATAGCTTCGCTCGCAACGGCAACATTCCGGACCTGGGTTCCAGCTCGCCTATCGATGGGTTTGCCTTTGCCGCCAACCCGGGGGATGTCAGCCAGCCGATCCAGATCGGGGAGAAGCAGGTTGTAGTTCAGCTCAAGGAGAAATCTCCGGTCGATACTGAAGAGTTTGTCAAGGCCAGGGACGGGATCCGCGATTCTCTGCAGACCCAGCGTAAGGACCAGGTCTACACGGCTTACCTGGAGCAAGTAAAAAACAATATGCTGAAGGGAGGAAAGATCAAGGTTAACGAAACCTTGTTTGCCGATATCTCCCGCCGTCTCTAATCCCTTTCTACGCGGATCCCCCTGCGACAGATCCCATTGCCCTCTGCAACGGATCTTTTCTTTGCATTTTCAATCCAGTGCACCAATAATGCATCCAAATCCTAGGAGGCGGTACTTCATCTCGCCTTCCCGCATTTGAAATTGGGTTTGTCAATTTGGACGGAAAGGAGTGGAGCATATGCAAAAAAGTCGCTTTGGAATTGCCGTGATACTGGCAATGCTGTTTCAAGTTCAGGCCTCCAGTCTATCGGCCCGCGAACTCAGGCAGAACATGCTGGAACTTCGGCAGGCCCGCCGCCTCAGCCAGTTCAGCTGGGCGGAGGACTTAAAAGCCCTGAGGCAGAAGATTGTAGAACGCATTGTCTCTTTGCCTGGAAGCAGTCGGGAGGCTATCTTAACCGCCCAAGCTGCCAGCAGCGGCGACTCGTATGTCAGCATCGTCACGTACGTGACAACGGAAAACAATACCCGCAGCAATCTGGGTCTGAACAACTTCACAACCGACTCGGTGGTCAAGGGGCCCAGTCCGGCGGCCAACGTGTCCATCGGCCTGTTCAATCCCCAGGGAAACCTGGCCGGGCAAGGGACGAAGGTCGTCCAATCGAACCAGATGCTCCAGGTCAACAATATTATTGCTGATTTGGGCGGCACCTCGCCTTCAGGCTGGTTGCTGATTTTCTCTGATGAACCGATTACCGCCTGGGCTTCGGTGATCTTCAACTCCAGTCAGGACCCCAGTATCGAACTGGCCATTGCAGATCAGGTCTACAAACCTGCCGGTTTCGTCGAAAGTCAGGGGACCATTTACAATCCCTTGATGATTCAATCATCGGCAAAGGTCGGAGTGTTCGCTTCTTCTTTAGTGGTAGCCAACATCGGATCCGGCGATGGCGTGCTGAACATTAAGATCTACGATAAGGACGGTGGCCTGATGACGACTCTGCCCCCCGTCTCCATCAAGGCCAACGGCATGTACATCAACAACGACATCCGCAGCACGGTGGCTGGCTCGTTTGGCCCCATTGTGATCTCGTTGGATGACCCCATCTCCGACGGCAAAGCCCCGCGCATCGTCGCGGCTTCCATCGTCAAGAGCGACAAGGATACTAGTTCCTTTTTCCCCGGGTTTGGATTGCCTCAGGGCAACACCAAGTCCATTGCGGGATATTACACAGGTAGTCTGACCGGGACTCTGCTGAATTGCCAGGTGGAGGCGTATTTGTACCAGGAGCGGGACATGCTCTACGGGACGCTTGCCGTAAAAAGCGGATCTTTTCCTTTGAACGAGAAGAGCTTTCTCCTGAGCGGAGAGGTAATCAACAATAAATACCTGCTGCAGACTCAGGACGCCTTCGATTCTGACGCCCCGCAGACTTTTTTCCTGCTGAGGCTCTTTGGACAGTTCGATTCATCGGTGACCATTAACGGCGACTTGATTTATTTCGACGAACAGAGTCGAAAGGATATTGGCTCTTTCACGCTGACCCTGCAAGGAGCGATTTTTCCCTAATACTTAATCCTATTCGAACACCGGCTCTCGCAGCTTTGCCAACATCAAGGCGGAAGCCTTCTCCACATCGGCATGGAGGGAGTTTCCCTGAGCGTCCATTGTCACAATGGCGGGGAAATCCTTCACCCGGATGTGCCAGAGGGCTTCCGGAATCCCGAACTCCAGAAGATGCACTCCCAAGACCTCCTCGATGCATTGAGCGTAGAACTGGGCTGCTCCACCAATGGCATTGAGGTAGACCGCTCCGAATTCCTTTAAGCCGGCGCGGGTTTTCTCTCCCATCCCACCTTTGCCGATCACGCCCCGAATCCCAAACCGCTTGATGATTTCCGCCTGATAAGGTTCTTCCCGGATGCTCGTGGTTGGGCCGGCCGCCATCATCCGGTAGCGCCCATTGCTGGCGAGCACCACCGGGCCACAATGGTAGATAATTTGCCCCCTTAAATTTACTGGCGCCTGGTGCTTCATCAGGTAGGAGTGCACTGTATCCCGTCCGGTGTACATTTCCCCGCTGATCAGGACAACATCGCCGACTTTGAGGCGACGGACCTGCTCTTCCGAAACTGGCGGTTGCAGCACGATTTCTTTGCCAGTGGGCGGGAAACCGCCTCTCGCCCCCATTTTCTCCGGAGGCCTATCGTCCCGATACAACCATCGTTTGATTGTACCGGTGTGGCTGTCGAGCACTACTCCCAACCTGCGGAAGGCCCAGCAGTCGTAAGCCACTGAGACGAAGAAACTGGCTGGTAATCGATTCAGTACTCCGATCTTGCACCCGATCAGGGTGGCTTCACCTCCAAAGCCCATCGTGCCGATGCCCAGCGTGTTGGCGTATCTCATTACGTACTCTTCTAGTTCAGCCAGCTTGGGATCAGGATTCACATCATCCAGCAAGCGAAACAGCTGATCCTTGGCGTGGGAATAGCCCGAAGTGCGGTCTCCGCCTATACACACCCCGAGGGCTCCTGCGCTGCACCCTTGTCCCTGGGCCTGCCAGACGGCATGCAGAATGCACTTTCTCACTCCGTCCAGAGTTCGGTCCGCTCTTCCAAGGTGGTCGAGTTCACAAGGCACCGAATACTGGATATTCTTGTTCTCACAGCCGCCGCCTTTCAGAAGCAGCTTAACTTCGATCTCCTCATCATTTTCCCACTGCTCAAAATAGAAGACCGGGCTGCCCGGTCCGAGATTGTCGTCGCTGTTCTTTCCCGTGACGGAGTCGACTGAGTTGGGACGCAGCTTCCCGCGCCGGGTGGCCTCTGCAATGGCCTCCCGGATGACTTGCTTCATTTGGAGCTGGTTGGCCCCCATCGGGGTTTTAATCTTAAACGTCGGCATGCCCGTATCTTGGCAAATCGGACCTTGATTGTCGGCAGCCATGTCGATATTGGTGCCAATCACAGCCAGGGCCTGAGACGACTGCGTTTGGGGCTGTTCGTTCCTGGTAGCCAAGGCCATGGCGCGACGCACATCCGGAGGAAGATTTGTGGATGTTTCTATAATGAGTTCCAAGAGGCTCTGCTGGAAGGATTCCATGGGCTCTCCTTTTCCCGGGATTCTTTTTTCATTCACCCCCTACATGTTACCACTCCAAATAATGTGTTGAAAGGGTCGGTTTTTTGTTCTATGGTAGTGGCGCTTTGCGCGCAGCCTGCGGGATTGCGCGCTTTCCGTGCGCCTCCTGCGAAAGGGGCCGGTGGCTGACGAATGGCTAAACAATGTCCGAAATGCCAACAACTGCTGGATGAAGCTGTTCGGTTCTGCCCCATTTGCGGCGCTGAGGTGAGCCAAGAAAAGGCCGTCGACGGTCCCATTGAGATTCCCGAGAACCAGCTATCTCCGCTGATTCCCGAGACCCCTCATCCGTCTCCCATCGTGACGCCGTCCGCCCATCTGTCGGCTCCCCTTCCATCGTCAAGCCCCAGCCTGACGAAACCAGCCCTTCTGGCCGGGATTGTACTGGCAGTATTGTCGGCCCTGCCGATTGTCAGTTGCTGCTGCCTGATCTGGCTCATCGGTGGCGGAATATTGGCGGTCTATCTGCTTCGCAACGAGTTCGCCGGGGAAATCAACGCTGGGTTGGGCGCCCGTTTGGGGCTTATGACTGCTCTCTGGGGCACTCTGTTTTGGCAGTTGCTGGATCTGCCGCTGTCTTTCATTGACAGCCGCGGCGAGGGGTTGCGCCGGTTGGAGGAAATGGTCCGCAGCAGCAATAACCTCCCTACTGAGAGTATCCAGGTCTTTGAAAGGCTTTCTGCACTCTTCTCTAATCCTTTGAATCCATTGGTGATTATCATTGGAGTGGTTGGCAAACTGCTCCTTTGCGGAGTTCTGACGACACTGGGAGGCGTCCTTGGAGTCGCGTTTTTTGGAAAGCCAAAATCTGCTGGCTTTGGTCGGCAGTGAGAAAACCCGCTTGGAGCTCGCCGTATCGATCGGCTTGGCTGTAGCCGGGCCGTAGGTCTGGCTTTCCTGTTGACATTTTTTCCGTTTAGATTTTAGATATAGCCAAAATTACTGCGACTCTCGCTGGGCGCCTTTCCTGACTAGTCTGGGAGGCGATTTCTGACTCCCGGTGAGATTTTCAGAGGGGTTAGGCCCCGCCCGAGTTTCGTGTTGAAAAATTCCATCTAAGGAGGACTGACCGTGTACAGTGAAGAAACCCCTAAACCCGTGGAGACCCCTTCCGCTGAAAGTGCTGCTCCCGAGGCCCCGGCTGCAGCGCAGGAAGCAGTTGCTCCCGTAGCGCCGCCGCAAGCGGCTGTTCCTGCCGCTCCTGCATCTGCGACTCCTGCTCCCGCCCCTGTGAGGGTCAGGGTCAAGAGCCCTGCACCGGCTCCGCAGCCCGCGGTGGCTAAGCCGGCCAAGGCAGCCAGGAAACCCGCCGAAGTTGCAAAGGCCCCGGCAAAGAAAGTGGTAGCCAAGAAAACCAAACCGGCGAAGAAGGCCAAACCCGCAGCCAAGAAGGCCAAACCCGCGCCCAAGAAAGCCGCCAAGACGGCGAAGGCCAAAACCGCCAAGAAGGTCATCCGCAAGCCGGTCAAGGCCAAGAAAGTTGCCCCCAAGAAAGCCAAAGGTAAAGGCAAGAAGTAGCCCTTCCTTCCATTCAATCAGAAGCCGGCCTGCCCTGCGGGGCAGGCTTTTTTGTAAGCTCCCGTGATGCCGATGGATCGAATCGTGCGCTGGGCTCTGGTGGGTTGTGGGGACATTGCCGAAAAGCGTGTGGTGTCGGCCCTCCAGTCCGCCGCGAACTCGCAGTTGCTGGCTATTCACCGCCGGGATGTTGCGCGCCTGCGTGAATTCCAAGATCGCCACGGCATCCCGAGAGGATATGCCGACTACCAGGAACTCCTGGCGGATCCTGAGATTGATGCTGTCTATTTGGCTACTCCGGTGGTCTGGCACTGTCCGCAAACCATCCAGGCCGCGGAACGCGGCAAACACGTCCTATGTGAAAAACCCATGGCCATGGATGTGGCCGAATGCCGCCGGATGATTGAGGCCTGCCAAAGCCGCCACGTGAAGCTGGGAGTGGCTTACTACCGGCGGTTTTATCCGATAGTCCTGAAAATCCAGGAACTGCTCGAGGAGAAGATTTTGGGGGAGCCCATCCTTGCCAGAACTACGTTGGTGGAACACGCGGAGATGGCTGAGCTTCGTCCGCTGGTCTGGCGGTTCATCCCCGATCAAGGCGGGGGTGGCCTGCTGGCAGATATGGCCAGTCACCGCCTGGATGTTCTGGCCATGCTTTTCGGCCTTCCCGATTCCTTGGCCGCATTTGCCGACACCCGAATGCTGGACATCCCCGTCGAGGATACCGGAAGCTTGCTGATGCATTACTCTAACGGGCTTCAAGCGATGGTGTTCGCCAGCCACTGTGTCAGGACACCCATGGACGACTTCGAAGTATTCGGTTCCCACGGGCATCTGAAGGCAGGTCCCATGAATGCGCCGGACCTGCAGGTCACCACTCACAATATGCAATTATTCCACCTGCCCAAAGCCGGGAATGTCCACTTGCCCCTGGTGGAAGATTTCAATCGGGCTATTCGACGGGACTGTGAACCGCAGGTGCCGGGTCAGGAGAAGATGAAGGCCTCAATGATCTTGGAGGCTGCTTACCAGTCGGCCCGGTCGGGGACAGTGGTAGAGCTATCGTCTCCGTGATGGAAACAAGAATGTTCCTCGGCGCATGGTGGCAATTCGTATGACACGATGACCGCCAGCCGATTGTGACCTTGAGAAGGTCAGGCGACAATTACATGAAGATCATTTTGCCATTTGCTCTCATCATTGGCTTTTGATTTTTCGAAGACAACAAAAGCACGGCCAGAAGATCACACCCTGGGGAGGCATTCATCATGTCCAAAATCGGATTCGGAATCATTGGCTGCGGCAACATTTCATCATTCCATGCCCAGGCGGTTCAGCAAATCCCACAGGCGCAGTTGGTTGCCTTCTACGACGAAATCCCGGCTCGGGCCGAGAAAATCGCGCAACAGTTTAACGTCGCGTGGCACTCGCGGCTGGAGGATTTCCTGGCCCGCCCGGATATCCAGGTAGTTAACGTCTGCACGCCGAGCGGGAGCCACGCTGAATTGGGGATTAAGGCGGCTCGCGCCGGGAAACACGTGGTCGTGGAGAAACCGATCGACGTAACCCTTGAGAAGGCGAGGGCCCTGGTGGATGCCTGTGACCAGTCGGGGGTGAAACTGGCGGCGATTTTCCAGTCGCGGTTTCTCCCCGCGGTGCAGATTCTAAAGAAAGCCATCGATCGAGGCCGGCTGGGCCGCCTGATCATGGGCGATGCGTACATCAAGTGGTATCGAACCCGAGAGTACTACGAGTCTACCCAATGGCGCGGCACCTGGGCCCTGGATGGCGGAGGTGCCCTGATGAACCAGTCCATCCACACCATCGACCTGCTCCAGTACCTGGTGGGGCCAGTGGCTTCAGTCTTCGGTTTTGCTGAGAAGCTGCTCCACGTCGGCATTGAAGCCGAAGACACGGCTGCCGCCGTCTTGAAGTTCAGGAGTGGGGCCATCGGCGTGATTGAGGGAACCACGTCGCTCTACCCCGGCTTCTCTCGCCGGATCGAGGTTCACGGTGAAAGGGGGAGTGTTGTCCTGGACGGCAATGACATCGCAGCCTGGAAGTTGTTGGATACTGGTGAAGAGGAGGAGGAACTGGCCAAGCTCACCGAAAAGGATTCCTCCAATGCTTCGGCGGATCCGCTGGCTCTGGACGTGGCGGGTCACCGCAGGCAGATGGAGGACCTGGTCCATGCCCTCCAGGAGAACCGCGAGCCCACTATTAGCGGCAGAGAGGGACTCAAAGCCATTGAGGTTATTTTGGCCGTCTACCAATCAGCCCGGGAAAAACGGCTGGTGGAATTGCACTCATAGCAAAGATGTCGCGGATCGCATAGCTGCCCACAGTATGAGCGCAGCGTGAGCGGATTTCAAGGTGTCAACACCGGCACCGCAGCGCGAAGTTCGGAGGGAGGGGATTCGCCCGGATAGATCACCTTTTCCAGAAAGAGCCCGGAGGCTGGGGCGGTGTATTGGCCCAGTTCCCGAGACCACTTTTTCAGAAAATCCTCGGCGTCGGCGATCCCGAGCTTATCGGAACCTACCTAGACCAGGACTCCGACGATACGCCGCACCATTTTCCAGAGGAAATGGGAGGCTCCCAGGCGAAACAGAATCAGATCACCCACGAGTTCGCAGCGGGCATCCTCCACCACCACTAGGGTCGAACCCTGGTCTTCGGAGTGTTCCGTGAAAGAGCGAAAATCGTGGCGTCCCCGAAAGAGCCCGATGCAGGTTTGCATTCGTTCCAGATCCAATGGCTCCTTCACCCACCAGATGTAGTCTTTAACAAAAGCCGATCGCCGGGTCGACACCTGGTAGAGATAGTAGCGGGCCTGTGCCGAGTGCCGGGCATGAAATCGCTCGGTGGTTGGTAGCACGTCTAATACGTTAATGTCAGCGGGCAGGCGTTCATTCAGGCCGTACTGAATCTGCTCGGGCGGGCGCCTCCGGATCGTCCGCAAATGGGCGACCTGGGCCAGAGCATGCACGCCTGCATCGGTACGTCCCGAGCCCGCCAGGTCGATATCTTCTTTAAGGAGATCGTTCGCTGCAGCCCGGAGTTCTCCCTGGATGGTTCGTCCCTGGGCCTGTTCCTGCCATCCCTGGTATCGAGTTCCCTTGTATTCAACAGTCAGTTTCCATGTCGGCATGGTAGGAGTGTACCAAGAAAGCCCTCGTGATTTCTCGACAAAATCTACTATAATTTCTGCATGGCTTCTACCCTCAAGTTCGAAGATCGCCTGGAAGGGTGTTTCCTGGGGCTGGCCATCGGAGATGCCTTAGGTTACCCCACTGAGTTTCTGTCTTACGGCGAAATCATACGACGTTTCGGGGTCGAGGGAATCCGGGATCCGCAAGGGAATCCTTCCCTGCATTCGGATGATACCCAATTGTCAATTGCTGTCGCCAGGGCATTGCTGGCGGCCGGACACACCCGTGTGGAAGAATTCATGGAGACACTCACCCGGGAGTTTCTGGTCTGGCTGCGCAGTCCTGAAAACGATCGAGCGCCAGGAAATACCACGATCCGCGGATGCCAGAACCTGGAGATTGGGACACCATGGAATCAGTCGGGCATCGTGGATTCCAAAGGCTGTGGCGCCAACATGCGAGTGGCTCCCATTGGGCTCTATTTCTCCCACCAGCCCCAGCGCTTGCGCTCTTTCGCCCGTGCCTCGGCTTTGGCGACACATGCCCACCCCACGGCCCTGATTGCCGCGGAAGTCACGGCATTCTGCGTATCCTGGGCCTTCCAGGGCGTGCCTCCGTCGGAATACCTGGGCCGGATCGCAATCTTGGAGCGGAGTTCGCTGGACAACTGGGACGACTCTTTGGGAGATGTCTGGAAACGTGCTGAATTTCCCGACCCTGAAGACTACCTCAAGGAAGGATGGAGGCAGCTCGAGATCGAACTGAAGAAAGTCCCCAGGGTAGTCGAGGAAAACCCGGCAGACATCTGCAGCATTGCCGGAGGAGGCTGGGTGGCCGAAGACGCCTTGGCCTGCGCCCTGGCCTGCGTCCTCCTCTTTCCGGAGGATTATTCTTCCGCCGTCCGAAAAGGAGCGAACAGCAGCGGGGATTCCGATTCCATTGCGTCAATTGCCGGCGCCATGAGCGGAGCTTTGCTTGGGGCGGAAGCGATCCCCAAGGACTGGAAGAGACGTGTGGAGAGCCGCAGCCAGTTACTGGAACTTGCCAGCCAGTTCCTCGCAGAACGAGAAGGAGGGGAGTGATATGGGCATAACTACAGCGCTTTCGGAGACAGCCGGCTGGACTCGCCGGGACTTCTTCTGCTCAGTGGTGGCTCTGATGGGAACCCAGGCGGTCAAAGTCCGGGAGGTTGGGCCGCGAGGGAACTTCGGCATTGCAATGGGTTCTTTTCAAATCCGGACCCGGCAACTCACCCAGGCTGCCGGGTCCGAAGTGACCGCCGGTATCGTGGCGGAGAAATTCATCGACCTCTGCAAGTCTTTCGGGGGCGATGGATGCCAGATGGATATCAGCCAGCTGGCATCGCGAGACAACCCCTATCTGAAAAGGATCCGCCAGTCACTGGAAGAGAAGGCCATGTTCCTTGAGCTGTCGCTGGGCTCCCAGTTGTTTGAAGACCTCAGCCAGTTGAGCAGCGCGGTCGCCACGGCCAGGGACCTGGGGGTGTCCCGCTTGCGCTTGTCTCTGGAAGGTCGACGCACGGAAGAATTTCCCAATCCACAGCAATGGCGGGAATTCTCAGACCGCTGGCTGAAGCGCCTGCAGCAGGCCGAGCCGCTCTTCCGGGAGTCGAAGCTTCAATTGGGGGTTGAGAACCACAGGGACTGGATGGCAGATGAACTGGTGGAAGTTCTCCGCAAGGTCAGCAGCCCGCATGTCGGCGCCAGCGTGGACTTCAGCAGCAACTTGGCCCTGCTGGAAGATCCTGTTGAGGTTGTCCAGAAGTTGGCTCCCTACGCCGTCACCTCCCAACTGAATGATGCTGCTCTCAGCGAAGCGGAGGAAGGATTCCTCTTGGCTGATGTGCCCCTGGGGCAGGGGATTCTTCCGCTTGCCAAGCTGATGGAACTCCTGCGTCGGTCCAGGAGCGACATTAACTTCTGCCTGGAGATGATCACGCGGGACCCGGTCAAAGTGAACTATCTGGATGACAGCTTCTGGGCGTCATTCGGAAAACGTGACACTCTCCGCATCGACAAATTCAAGGCCGGTTACCTCTCCAAAGCTACCGCCAAGCCCTTTCCCAAGGTCAGCGGCATGACCAGCAATCGCATGCTGGCAGTCGAAGACGACAACATCCGCCGCTCAGTGGCTTACGCCAGGCGCACCCTCGGACTGTGACAGAATGGGGGAATGGCCGTTCCGCCGTTGCCCCGCCCTATTTCCATCCCCGCTTGCGAATTTCGACAAATAGCGTTTTGAAGCAATAGGCGGCCTCCTGGGCTTCGAGGGAGGCCGGGAGTTCTCCATTGTAAGCCCTCACGAAGGGTCCCATCCCAACCCAACTCGTTTGCAGCATCCCCATGGCCCGGGAGGCTATGGCTTCGCTGGAAGACTTGCGCAGCGCCTGCAGTTGGTCCAACTGGTCCCAGGCCACGTCAGCCTGCCTCCAGGGGCAGGACACCACTGGGAAACCCATGAGGGCGAAATGGGCTGCTGTTGGTTCGGCCCGCTCATAGTGCCAGTCGCAGATCATGATATCTTTTGGCACCAGAGCCATAGCCGGAGCGGTCTCGTTCTGGCTGGCTTCCCACTTGCCGATGCCCGTCACATTGCCGTCCAGAAAACGGTCCCCCCACATCCACAGCATTCGATTGGACTGCGCCAGATGGTCATGCAGGGCCTTCACCTCCCCGGCATAGAGTTCGGTCTTGTTCTTCCCTTTGCAACGGGGACAATCGTCTTCCCCAAGCAGAAATACTTCGTCCATGCCCACGTGAAAGGCATCCGCCCCGCAAACCCCTGCCAATTCGTCGATCAGGTCAAAGAGGATGCCGTGCAGGGCGGGGTGGAGAGGGCAGTAACTGCGGCAGTAGATGTCCTGGTTGTTGGGGTACTTCCCGGGAGTCTCATCCAGTTCGGGATGGGACCTCAATAGGCCAAAGGTGGTCTTTGCCCAGGACTGGTGTCCCAGGCAATTAATCATGGGAACCAGGCGAATTCCGGCCTCCCGGGCCGCGGTCGCCAGCTTAAGCACGTCTTCACGAGAGAGCGCGTCAGGATCCGCCACTTCCGGGTGTTTCGTGAATTGGTACTTGTAATTGAGTTCCAGAACCAGAAGGTTTACTCCTTCTTTAGGGAGTGCCTCCCGAATGAACTTGGCGCTCATCTCGATTTCGTCTCGGTTGGGCGCACTGCAATGCAGGCCGCGGATAGGAAGCGTCGCACTGACCGCACCGACGACAACGCTGAAGAGGGACACCGCGAGAAGAAGCCCAACGAACTTGACCGAACTCTTCAACATCTCAACACCTCCACCAGGATTGAGTTCATCCTCGGGGATCCCAGCCCGGGATGATTCCTGTTTTGACCTTCCTGTCAGCCGATCCTGTGCGGGATCCTCGAAAACCTATAAACCGGGCCGATTATAGACTGAAATGCATCGGAGGTGTTTGTTTTCCATGTGCTTTTTATTTTTGTGATGGTTGCCCGGATGTTAACATACAGATTTGTCCCGCGCAGGAGACTCTCCGGCACATTGCCAGCGTCCGGGAACGATAGGGAGTTATGAAGAAAATCGGATTTGTCAGTCTGGGCTGCGAAAAAAACCTGGTGGATAGCGAAGTGATGATGGGGTTGCTGGACCGCCAGGGGTACGAGATCACCTCCGACCAGAGCCAAGCCGACGTCATCGTGATCAACACCTGCGGGTTCATCGACAAGGCCAAAGAGGAGAGCATTGACACCATCCTCGAAATGGCAGAACTCAAAGCTTCAGGCCGCTGTTCCCGTTTGGTCGTCACCGGATGCCTGGTCGAGCGCTACCGGACAGAAATCCAGAAGGAAATCCCGGAAGTTGACGCTGTGCTGGGCACCAACGAAATCGAATCTATCATTAAGATTTGTGAAGACCAGGGACCACCGAAGATCGAGAACCGCTATTATCTCTACGATGAACACTCGCCCCGGCTGTTATCGACTCCGAAGTTTACGGCCTATATCAAGGTTGCCGAAGGTTGCGACCGGCCTTGTTCCTTCTGCATCATTCCCAAGCTGCGTGGCCCCTTCCGCAGTCGCCCGGTTTCTTCCATTCTCAATGAAGCCCGCTTCCTGGCTGAGAATGGAGTCAAAGAGGTGGTACTGATTTCACAGGAAACCACCCTGTACGGATCGGACCTGGGGATCCGCCAGGGCCTTTCCATCCTGCTGAGGGAATTGTGCAAGATCGAAGGCTTGAAATGGATCCGGTTCCTCTACTGTTTCCCCTCGCAGTTGGAGGATTCAGTCCTGGTGGCGATGCGGGAGGAGGAGAAAATCTGCCGCTACATCGACATGCCCTTGCAGCATGCCAGTGGGAGGATACTCCGGTCCATGAAACGGGGTGGCAACGCCGACAGCTTGAAGCGCTTGCTGTTGCATATCCGGGATACAGTGCCGGGGGTGATCCTTCGCATCTTTGTGATTGTCGGTTACCCGGGAGAAACCGAGGAGGAATTCGGCGAGCTGTGCAAGTTTGTTGAAGAAGTGGAGTTTGAACGCCTGGGGACCTTTACCTATTCCGATGAGGAGAATACGGCCAGCTACGAACTGGGCGGAAAGCTCGACGAACCGTTGATCCAACGCCGCAAGACCCGGCTGATGACGCTCCAGGCCCGGGTGTCCAAGCGCAAGAACCGACAGTTGGTAGGACAAGTACTCCCTCTGCTGGTGGAGGGCCAGTCCGCAGAGACCGATCTGCTCTGGCAAGGCCGGCTGGAATCACAGGCTCCACGAATCGATGGGGTGGTCTATATCAATGACGTTCATGGAGAGCCGCCGCAGCCCGGCGATTTCCGTTCGGTTGAAATTGGCCGGGCCTTGGATTATGATTTGGTGGGAAAGTTGATTTAATTCCACGATCATGATCCCCGTGCAGTCTCCTACCTATGCCGGGCGGTTCCTGGTCGGCCAGCAAAGTGGCACTCCAAATCGCTTCCATGAAATGTCCGACTTGCAGGAAGGAAAACGTTTGGGAGGACAATCTCTTTCGGCCCTTTTGCAGCGAGCGATGCCGGATCATTGACCTGGGAAAATGGGCCTCAGACCAGTACCGATTGCCTGTTGATAAGACCGCTTCGCCAGAAGATCAAGCCGGAACGGCGACCGGAGAATAGATGACCATTGACATTGTTCGAGATCGTTTGGGGTGGCTGGACCGGATGGCACTGGTGATTGCGACCGGGCTTGGCGTGGGCTATTCTCCGGTGGTTCCTGGGACTGTAGGGTCCCTGCTGGGCGTGGCTTTGATCCTGCTGCTTTCCCGCCTTGAGCTCAGCGGAGAAAGAAGGCTTCTCTTTCATCTCCTGGTGGTGGGTTCTATCAGTGTGGCAGGAATCTGGGCCGCTTCGCGGGCCGAAGTCCATTTTAAACGCAAGGACCCCCCTCAGGTGGTGATTGACGAGGTAGTGGGTCAGTTGCTGACCTTTGGACTGATTTTTCGAAACCCGCGGCCCGCCATGTTAATCATTGGGTTCTTCCTGTTCCGCCTTTTTGATATATGGAAACCGTTCCCCGTCAGGGAATTGGAGAGGGTTCCGCTCGGGTTTGGGATCGTTTTGGATGACCTGGCAGCGGGCTTCTATGCATCCCTTTTGATTCTGGGTATACACCGGTTTTGGCCGTCTCTGACCTGAGCTGTGAAATGTCTACGACCTATGCTTAAGATCCTGGATGTGAACCCGCCTGCAGCCATTCCCGGTGGGGAGATTTTCATCAAGTGGACAGGAAGCGAAATACGTTCCTACACTCGCCCGGCAGTTCATTTCGGACGGGGTCTGGGTCATATAGTCTCCTCCTCTCCCGATCTCATCGTGGTTCATGTTCCCGAAGAGACCTCCGGGACCGAGGTCTATTTGAGCCTGGGCGAGAAGCAGACGAACAAAGTTACTTGCGAGATCGCCAGGGTAGTGGCGTCGAACCTGCATATGGTGGCCAACCCGGCGCTTGATATCGAGGGAAACATCTTTGCTACCTTCAGCGGGCGGCGGGGTGAAAAAGTCCAGAATTCCATTTTCAAGATAACCTCCGGCGGCTCCATGCAGCCTTTTGTGTCAGAGTTAATTAATCCAACCGGCATTGCCTTCAACAGCCTGGGAGAGCTATTTGTCTCGAGCCGAAACGACGGCAGCATCTACAAGATTTCCTCCCTCGGTGAAAAGGCCGTATATGCCAAGGGAATGGGCGTGGCTACTGGAATCGCTTTCGATACCAGTGACAATCTGTATGTCGGTGACCGAACTGGCACCGTTTTCAAGATCGACAGAAAGCGGGAGATTTTCGTTTTCGCCACTCTGGAACCGAGCGTGGCTGCCTACCATCTGGCTTTTGACACCGAGCAGAATCTGTATGTGAGCGGACCCACCACTTCAAGTTACGATCAGATCTACCGGATCACGACTAGCGGGAACGTGTCCACTTACTTTGCCGGGTTGGGACGACCTCAGGGCCTCGCCTGCGATACCCAGGGCAACCTCTACGTAGCCGCCTCCCTGGGTGGTCGGCGTGGGATTGTTCGCATTAGCCCCAACCGGGAATCTTCCCTCGTCCTAGGAGGCAGCAATCTGGTTGGGCTGGCCTTCGGGTACCATCGCGATCTGTATGTTGCCAGCAATAGTACGGTGTTTCGTCTGAACTTCATGGCAATCGGAAAGCCTCTGCCCTAGAGGCAGTGGCAAGAGAATAGGTGCCAGTGGGCGAACTCAGCGAATTGCTCCTGCATCATGGAACAAAACCCATTCTCGTTCATTAACATATTAGAAATATCTCATCGCTGAATACTAACCACTGTCTGGAAATGATTCATAATGCTGAAATCATTGCCATCGGTTCCGAACTGCTGAGTTCGGAGCGGATGGACACGAACTCGCTGTATCTGACGGGAAAGCTCAACTCCATCGGGATCGAGGTGGAGCTGAAGACAGTGGTGGGTGACAATGAAAGCCGCCTGGAGTCTGTTATCCGGGAAGCCCTGCGCAGATCTTCTCTGGTCGTTTCCAGCGGAGGTCTGGGACCCACCGAAGACGATATCACCAAAAAGGTCTTTGCCCGAGTCCTGAAGCGTCAGCTGGTGCTGGAAAATCGGGTCTTGGAGAGAATCCAAACCCGGTTTCGCAATCGGGGCCTGGAAATGTCTGCCAATAATGCCCGCCAAGCCCTGGTGCCGGTCGGGGCAGAAATCCTAGAAAATTCCTCCGGAACTGCGCCGGGGTTATGGATAGAACACGAGGGCTGCGTTGTCATTCTGCTCCCCGGACCTCCCATCGAGCTGAAACGGATGTTTGAAGAGAGCTGCATGCCGCGGCTGACGGGTCTGTCAGGTGGCATGCGCCTCGTGACGCAGGTCTTTAAAGCCACCGGGACCACCGAATCCCGGCTGGATGAGTTGATTGCCCCCATTTATTCCAAGTACAAGAACCCTGTCACCACGGTTCTGGCCTCCCCCGGCGAGATTCAAGTGCACATCACGGGAAGAGGGAAGTCGGAGGAGGAAGCTCGCAGAATCGTCACTGAGCTCGCCGACCAAGTGGAGTTCACCCTGGGGGATCTCATCTTTTCCAGGGGAGAAGAGAACCTGGAGCAGATTGTCGCCTACTATTTGATGATGCGCCAGATGACTTTGGCCGTGGCAGAGAGCTGCACGGGAGGCCTGATTGCACAGCGGCTGACTAGCGTCCCCGGAAGTTCCAACTACTTCCTCTACGGCATATGCCCCTACAGCAACCGGGCCAAAGTGGACCTGCTCGACATACCTCCGCTGCTCATTGAAATGAACAGGGCAGTCAGCCCGGAAGTGGCTAAAGCAATGGCTGAACGCGTGCGCTTAAAGTCCGGGGCGGCCATCGGTGTGGGGGTCACCGGGATCGCTGGTCCGTCGGGCGGCAGCATGGAAAAGCCTGTGGGACTAGTCCACATAGCTCTCTCCACCGAACCCGCTATCGAACATAAGGAATACCGATTTAGCGGCGACCGTGATCGCATCCGCCTTTGGGCCTCGCAGGCAACTTTGGACATGATTCGAAGGAAACTGTTGTGACGGATGGTCAGTGGCCCTTTGTCAGAGGTCATGGGTGTGTTGAGACGGATTTCCACTGCTTTACATTCCTCGTCTGAATGACGAGGAAGGACTGGTCACTGATCCCTTGCCGCTAGCCATTGAGTACTTCTTCGACTCGCCATGGCCATTGACTGGACCGGCATCATACTCTTGATTCTGTCTTACCTGCTGGGGTCGGTTCCTTTCGGGTACTTGATCGTCCGCTGGATGAAGGGAGTCGATATCCGGAGGATCGGCAGCGGCAACATTGGTGCCACCAACGTCATGCGTACGTCCGGGCGTTGGGGGGGTATCTTGACTCTCCTGCTGGACGGTGCCAAAGGCTACTTGACTGTTTGGACCGCCGAGCGGTTCGTGGAGGGGAACCAACTGGTCGTTGGACTGGCGGCCGTGGCGGTTGTTTTGGGGCATGTTTTTCCAGTGTTCCTCAAATTTAGAGGGGGGAAGGGTGTGGCCACGGCGGCAGGGGTCTTTCTCAAGCTGGGCCCACTTTCCCTGCTGGCTTCGCTGGCCGTCTTTGTCATTCTCGTAGCCGTGTGGCGATTCATATCGCTGGGCTCTATGGTCAGCGCTTGCGCCTTCTGCTTCATGTATTTCCTTCTGGATTACCGGCGTGGCCACTCCATATGGCCCCTGATGGCGTCCGTGGTCTGCGCATGCCTGATCATAATTCGACACAAAGAGAATATCCAACGGCTGGTAGCCGGAACCGAGAACCGGTTCCCGGGGTCGAGGAAGTGACATGGAGGAGATGACGCGGATCGCCATTCTCGGCGCGGGAAGCTGGGGTACCGCTCTTGCCATCCGGTTGGCCAAACCAGGCCGTGCCCTTAGTCTGTGGGTGTATGAAACTGATCTTGCCGAATCCATCGCCCACACACGTATCAATCCCCTCTTCCTCCCGGATTACAAGATTCCCTCGAGTATCCAGGTTTCCAGCTCACTGCAGCTCTGCCTCAAAGACGCGGAAATCGTGTTATCGGCGGTTCCTTCGCAGTTCTGCCGGACGGTCTACCAGCAGATGCTCCCTTTTCTCAGGCCCGAAATGGTCCTGGTCAGCGCCACCAAAGGCCTCGAAAACGGGACCTTGCAGCGAATGTCAGCCGTCATTGAGGAGCTGGTGTCGCCCCTTTGGCAACCGCGGATAGCGGTGATTTCCGGCCCGTCATTTGCCAGAGAAGTGGCGCGGGGAGATCCGACTGCCATCGTGGTGGCCAGCCATGAAAAAAATGTGGCCGAGTTGGTGCAGCAGGAGTTCTCGGGTCCCTCTCTCAGGCTCTATTCTAGCGAAGACGTAGTCGGTGTGGAATTGGGCGGGGCCGTGAAGAACGTCATCGCCATTGCCGCTGGTGTCTGCACAGGCTTGGGCTATGGATTCAATACGGTTGCCGCGCTCATGACCCGTGGAGTGGCCGAGATGACCCGCCTGGCACTAGCTTGCGGCGGGAAACGAGAGACCCTCGCCGGGTTGGCAGGGATGGGTGATCTGGTCTTGACGTGTACCGGGGAACTCAGCCGCAACCGGAGTGTCGGTCTGAAACTGGGCCAGGGACAGAAACTGCCCGACATCATTCGATCTACCCGGATGGTGGCCGAAGGAGTGATCACCACCCGGGCGGCCCTCCAACTGGCTGGACGGCACCAGGTGGAAATGCCCATCACCGAGCAAATGAACCTGGTACTGCACCACGGCAAGGATCCTCGCCACGCGATCCGCAACCTGATGGAGCGGCGGCTCAAAGAAGAGTAAGGCGGAGGGGAACCGCCAGGCGGGTCAGAGCAGTGCAAGGCCCAATCAGGTCTTGGCGTTGCGGCTCATTTCCATACTCCGGATTGGGGGCCATCCTGTTCGTCCAGTACCCGCAGAAAATCCCGGATGATTCGGGCCGTCAATCCCCAGATTTCCTTTCCCTCAAAATCGTAAAAAAATACCGGAAATTCCTCCCCCTGGCGCACACGTATTTCCACGCGCAGCTTGCTTTGATCTCGGAACAGCGAGAAGGGAACGTGGAAGATCGCTTCGACTTCGTTGGCGTTGAGGTTCAAGTCAAAGGGAGGTTCCAGCCAGGCTGCGTAAGGAGTGACGATGAGATCGGTCACAGACAAATACTCATCAAACATGCCCAGGACTCGGACATTGGACGGAGCAAGCCCGATCTCCTCCCAGGTTTCCC
>JBGPHY010000021.1:0-20434 GCA_041484625.1 Terriglobia bacterium
ACCAAAGAGCGCAAAAAGCCACCAGGACTGGACCCAGTTTCAGTAGGGACTGGGTCATCTGGGTGGCCCCCTGCGTGTTTTCAATAATGAGGGTGAGAAAATTGCAGAGGTTCCATGTCAGCAGGCACGAAGTCAATCCAAGGAAAAGGATTTCCAGTTTCTGAATCTGGCGATACCGCTTGACGAGAACCCATAGGACAAATTGCAGGACTGCCCCTATGAAAAACCCTAGAAGCCTCAGCGCCACTATGAATTTCATGGCGGCCTCCGCTCAATCACCGAATCACCATCCGGCCAGGCAGGAATCATGCCATCTAAGGAACCGGCGACTGTGTTGCCCTCCTGGGCGTTTTCTAAACGGCGAATCCTCCTGCCTGTTCGAATGCGTGTGAGAGGTTCAGCATCCGTTTTTCATCGAAATGCTTACCGAGAAATTGCAGCCCGACAGGCAAACCTTGGGAGGTCTTGCCACAAGGCAGGGAAATTCCCGGGATCCCCACGAGGTTGGCAGTAATAGTAAAGATATCCGACAGGTACATGGCCAGGGGGTCATTGCTTTTCTCTCCCAGGCGGAATGCGGGAGAGGGAGAAGTGGGGGAGAGTATGATGTCGACTCTCTCGAAAGCCTTCTCAAAATCCTGCTTGATCCGAGTCCGAACCTTCTGCCCTTTCAGGTAATAGGCGTCGTAGTAGCCTGAGCTAAGGACGAAGGTACCCAGGATAATCCGACGCTTGACTTCAGCTCCAAAGCCCGCATCACGCGTTTGCCGGTACATGGCCGAGAGAGTCTTGGCTCCCTCCGCCCTGAGCCCGTACCGGACTCCGTCGTAACGAGCCAGGTTCGAACTGGCCTCGGCTGTAGCTAGGATGTAATAGCATGCAATAGCGTATTCGGTGGAAGGGAGATCTACTTCCTCGAACTCACACCCTAGTCCTGCCAGAACCTGCAAGCCCTTTTGGATTTTCTCGCGGACGACCTGGTCAATCCCGCCGCCAAAGTACTGCTTGGGCAATCCGATCCGGAACCCCTTTACAGACGCATTGATCGTTTCCTGGTAGTCGGGGACCTCGACGGAAGAACAAGTGGAATCGCGGGGGTCCCGACCGGCAATGACCTTCAGGATGGCAGCCACATCACCCACAGTTTGCGCCAGCGGGCCAATCTGGTCCAGAGACGATCCGTAGGCCACCAGCCCGTAACGGGAAACCCGGCTATAGGTCGGTTTCAATCCGACCACGCCGCACAGACCGGCCGGCTGGCGGATAGATCCCCCCGTGTCGGATCCCAGTGCCGCCAGCGCCATCTGACTGGCCACGGCAGCCGCAGACCCCCCACTGGAGCCCCCTGGGACACGATCCAGAGCATGGGGATTGTGCGTCGGGAAAAAGGCCGAGTTCTCGGTTGAAGACCCCATGGCAAATTCATCCTGGTTGGCTTTTCCAAGAACAACCACTCCGGCGGCCTCCAACCTCTCGATCACGGTGGCGTCATACATGGCCGTGAAATTCTCGAGAATCTTAGAGCCGCAAGTACAACGCAACCCCCGGATGAGAATATTGTCTTTGATCGCCATGGGGACTCCGGCCAAGGGGGGGAGGGGACCGCCCGTCCGCTTCAATTGGTCGATTCGGGATGCCTGCTGCAATGCCCTGTCCGGACAGGTATGAAGATAGGCCCGGATGGCGGGATCACGACGCTGGATGCCCTCAAGATAAGCTTGGCAGATCTCTGTGGCCGAGGAGTCACCCGACTCGATCAGTTTTCGGACTTCCAGGATACTCAGGTGTTGGAGATCCAAGGAGCTTACCTCTCCGCGATAACTTGCGGTACTTTGAAATGCCCGGCCCCGGTCTCAGGGCCATTCGAAAGGGAGTCCTCCTGAGAGAAGGTGGTCCTTGGTTCGTCGGTTCTCATGGGGGTGCCAGAACCCGCTGAAGTAACAATCTGGGTTGTCGGCTCCACCGTCGAGGTGTCCAGGGCATCTAACTGTTCAACGTACTCCAGGATTTGACTCAGTTGGCCGACGAATATCTGCTTCTCTTCTTCGGTGATGGCAAGATTCGCCAGCTTGGCCACGTAATCCACTTCCGCAGGGCCGATTTTCATGGGCTAGTCCTGTTTTCTTCGGGGGCGATTGAAATAGCTCAAGACCGTGGCCGCCAGTACCTGGCCCAACTCGGTGTCCCTGATCTCCTCCAAGGGGAGATCCAAATCCATTCTGCGTTTCACTGAGACAGGCACATCCCTTCGGGTCTCGTCTTGGCCTCGATCAAATTCCGGGTCCAGGCGAAACTCGAGGGATGTCACCACTTTCCGGCCCATAGCACCCTGCAGTTTGTCGAGGATTTCCTCGCGAACCTGATGCAGTCCCCGTTGCCACATGACAGAGGGAACAGCCACAATCAGAGTCGACTTGTGCAATCGAACCGGTCGAGTCCGCCTTCCCAGGGCTTCGCCGACGGCCGGCCGCCAGGCCGCCAGGACTATGCCCTCCCAATAGGGATCGCAGGCAGGAATCCGGCGAAGTGCTTTGGACAGCAAGGCAGACAGCTCAGTCATCAATGCTTGATTCTCTCCCAGTATTTGGCAAATTCGAACTCAGGACTGGTCGACTTGGTGTGACAGCCCAGACAAGTCTGCGGTCCGGCCTTCTGTGTTTTGACCACAGAGGGTTTCTGGCTGTGAGTCCGCCCAGGTCCGTGACAGACTTCGCACTGGACATTGGCAAACTGAGGGGTCTCGTAAAGATCAACAAAACCTCCCGTCTTCTGGAAACCGGTGACGTGGCAGCCTACACAAGCCGCATCGAATTCCCTTCGTTCTTTCTTGAGAATCTCGATGGCATGCGCATGATTAGATCTCGACCATGCATCAAATTGAGCGCGATGACAGTTTGCACAATTCGCGGAGGTCACGTATTCCGAGATTGGATCTGGCTTGGCCGGATTGCTTGAGCTTCCGCTCGATCTGGCCAGCTGGGTCTGTGCCGTGGAGACTTCCGTTCTGGCCTGCTCCACCATCGTTGCCATTTCCGGATCGTCTTTGACCGTCGCCGTCAGCATATGGTTGATCGGGTTGACATCCAACTGCGTGCCGGGAATTACATTAAACCTCAATTCTCCCAAGATCTTTCCTTCGTCCTCGGCGTAGACGAGGGTCGACTTGTTGATGGTGGCCGGCTGGGAGCTGTACTGGTGTTTGTAACCCGTGAGCACGACATTGATGTTTGAATAGTCAATGGCTAGTTGCACAACGTCTTTGGATGGCATGCAAGCCAAGACAATCACAAAGTCACATTCCTTACGAAGGCCCGGGAGCCACTTGCCGGCTGTAACCAACGGGTCGGCCCAAAGATAACCGGAATCGTCGGTTTTCAGGAAACTGTCGCGAGCAGAGAGGCCCAAAAACCCGATGCGAAACCTTTTTTCGGTTCCTTTCAGGGGTATCGCTTTGATCGCGTAAGGTTTGAGCAATGGCTCGCCCGTCTTGGAGGATATCAGGTTGGCAGAAATGAGACGATCGTCCTTGTGAAGGTTAGTCCCCAAAGCCATGAGTTCAGCAATGTCATCCTCTGCCACATTAACGATGTCGACGCCCAGCTTGTTCAGACCTTGCCAAAGCCATTTGTTCTTAATAGCGCGATCATTGCCGGCGGCCTGCATGAAATTGCCCAGCTCTACCTGGAGTGCAGGCTTTTCCGGGAATTTCGACCGGTTCTCTTTCAGCACGAAGGCACGGCGAGCCAGACCGCCCGCAGGATTGCGTGGTCAGCCGCAGGGCTCGAGGTTGGCCCGTTCATTGCCCGTGAAATAGATGCTGAAATGAAAGTCAGTCTCATCGGCAGGTTTCGGGACGAGGGATGGGGTCTGTGCAAGGGCCTGATGGTCTAACCGGCTGCCCCAGGCCCACAGCAGGCTCACAACGATTCCACCCCACATCCAAATCCGTAAGGATTTTCGTTTGATAGACACTATCGATCCTCTATGATGGTACTCGAGTTGTCGTGGGTGTTTTATCATACCGTCCTGAGGTTTGCAAACAGTCCATCCGGCACGGGATGCGGAAAGGACTCGGGCCGCTGAATCGGCTTAAACCTATGCGATCCACGGAGAAGGTGCTTCTGGCCTCTGCCTCTCCCCGGCGGGAGGAATTGCTCAAGCTGTTGTTGAAGGAGTTCGAAACCCTCTCCTGCCCGGTGCCCGAGGACCGGCGCAACCAGGATTCGCCGCAGGAGATGGCTCAACGGCTGGCACTGGCCAAAGCCCAAGCAGTTCTATCACTCCGACCGGAATCCACCGTCATAGGCGCCGACACGGTTGTGGTTTGCGCCGGAGAACTGTTTGGCAAACCGTCCTCCCGAGAAGACGCCAGGAGAATGTTGCGGTGCCTGAGCGGGCGGAGCCACCACGTAATTACCGGAGTCTGTGTCTTACAGGGCTCCCGCTCTCTCATCGATTTCGCGCAGACCGTCGTGGTCTTCAGCCCACTCTCCGATCCTGAAATTGCCTGCTGCCTGGACACCGGAGAACCTCTGGATAAGGCGGGAGCCTATGCCATCCAGGGGATAGCCTCGCGGTTTATCGAGAGAATTGAAGGCTGCTATTTTAACGTGGTGGGTCTCCCCGTCTCGCTACTGTATCGTATGCTCAAAGAGGTGGGGTCCAAGTTCGATGGATAGTCTCGCACTGGATGCTTTGGCTCGGGAACTCACACCCGCATTGCTGGGCCAGACGATTCAGAAAGTCAGGCTGGGCGCGGATGGTGGACCCACTCTTAGTTTGAGACTTCGGTCTCGCGGGATCCTGGTGATCACCCTTCTACCTCACGCTCCCCTCTGCTTTTTGACGGATGAAAATCTTGTTTTCCAGAGCCAGTCGTCTCTGCAACAGGCGGCTCTCAAGAAGTACTTGGTGGGGTGTAGGATTTCGGGCATCAGGAAAGAGTTGAGCGATCGCCGCCTTTTCCTCGAACTGGAGACCCGCCGATCTCCCGACTCACCTCCGAAAATCATTCTTATACTGGAACTCATTCCCAGTCGTCCGGACATAGTCATCACAGGGGAGTGCGGGCAGTTGCTGTTCTCCTTGCGTATGTCGCATGACCGTTTCCAACCCTCTCCCGACTTTGTCTCGACTTTCCAGCCCAAGTCGGCCTTGAAGCCGGAAGAACTCTCCGCCGACGATCTGGCGGTGATGCTTAAGGAAAGTCAAGTGGACGTTGGCATGCGACCAGGCCGCAAGCATATTCGGCATAAAGGATTGAGCATCAGTCCTATTCTGCTCGCCGAGATTGCTGAAGCAGGAGGAAGCGACCCCTCCAATTACCGGCTAAGGCTCACAGAATTGATAGAACGAGTCCGATCCGGGCCTTATTCTCCCAGGCTTTACGAGCTGATGGACCATCCTGACGGTTCCATTCTCTCGGATTCAGCCACGCCTGCCGCCGCATTCAACAAAGTCAATATTTGGATTTTGACCCCTTTTCCTTTTCGGTCACTTGAACGCTACACCTCCATCCCTTCCAATTCAATGAATGAGGCCTGCCGAAGACTCTTTCTTCTCGTTCAAGAGCGGAAGGAATTCCTGGATAGGAAGCAGGCCCTTCATTCAAGCATTCAGGCTTTCCTGAAGAGAAAAGCCCGACTCCTGGAAAACTTGACTCGGGATCTGCAGAAATCCCGCAGTCAAGGAGCCTACAAGAAATATGCCGATCTCATGTACGCTCAAGCGAACCGAACACCTCCCGGCATTTCTCTCTTACGTACCAAGGATCTTTTTGAACCAGACCATTCAGAAATCGAAATCCCGTTGGATCCCCGCCTCTCCCTAATTCAAAATGCCAATCGATACAGCCGGATGTTCCAGAAATCCAATCGCTCCCTGCCTCAGATCTTGAAGCGAATGGAGGCGCTGGAAGCCGAGGTTGCAGCACTGCATAATCTGGAAGTCGAACTGGCTGCGACCCGGACATTGGAACAGGTGGAGGAAATAGCCCTGGCCCGAGCTGGGCCATTGGAAGCGATTTCGCGAGGCGAGCGAGCCAGTGCTGATCCCCCCTCATCCCGGGAATCCCGGCTTGCAGTTGATTCTGAGTCCCTGGTGAGGAAAGTAGCCCGGATGTATATCTCTTCGGAAGGCCTCACAATCCTGGTAGGGAAAAGCAGCCGCGACAATGATATTCTCACTCGAAGGATTGCCCGGGCCGACGATTTCTGGCTGCATGTGGCTGGTTACGGTGGTTCCCACGTTGTCCTCAGGAACCCTGGCAAGCTGACGGATCCTCCCAACCAGTCTCTGCTCGAAGCCGCCCGTCTGGCAGGCTATTTCAGCCAGGCCCGCAACTCGCCCAAGGTGGAGGTGCACTACACGCAAAAGAAATTTGTGACAAAGCCCAAGGGATCCAAAGCCGGGCTGATGCGATTGAAGGAGTACCGGTCCATCACGGTTCAGCCGGGATTGCTTTAAGATTCAACTCCGAGACCTTTCGCGTTATAATCGGCCCACCTTGGGGGGAGTGCAGGATCCAATCCGTCAAGTTGGGGATATTCTCGTGAAAGAACTTCTGGAGAGAATCGATTCCAAGCAAGTTAAAGTGGGTGTTATCGGCATGGGATATGTTGGACTCCCCTTGGCCGTGGAAGTCGCCAAAGCTGGAATTCAAGTTATCGGCATTGACATTATTGAAGCCAAAGATTGTCCCGGTCTCTTCCTGCCAAACTGCTGAGATGGTGAAGCTCTTGGAGAATACTTTCCGAAGTGTCAATATCGGTCTGGTGAACGAAGTGGCCCTCATGTGCGACCGGCTCGGCGTGGATGTCTGGGAGGTCATAGACTCGGCTGCCAGTAAGCCCTTCGGCTTCATGCCGTTTCAGCCCGGCCCTGGCCTGGGAGGACACTGTATCCCCATCGACCCACTGTACCTTTCCTGGAAACTGAAAACCCTGAACTACCGTGCCCGCTTTATCGAATTGGCCAGCGAAATCAACTCGGACATGCCTCACTACGTTGTCAACAAAGTCAATGATGCCCTTAACGAGTTCAGCAAATCGGTCAAGAATGCCAGGATCCTGATCGTGGGAGTGAGCTACAAGAAAGACATTGATGATTTGCGCGAGTCGCCAGCCTTGGATGTGATCCAGCTGTTGCGGAAGCGCGGGGCTAAGGTGATGTACCATGATCCCTACGTTCCCGAGATTCGACTGGACACTTCGACCTTCCTTTCGAGCGACCTGGAGCCGGCCCTTCAAGAGTCCGATTGTACGGTGATCGTGACCAATCACAGTGCGTTCAATTATCCCCGGATAGTTGAGCTGTCCAAGGTCGTATTGGACACTCGAAACGCAACCAAAGGCATCCAGAGCGACAAGATCATTAAGCTCTGACATTCCAGTTGCAAATTGCCCGGAAAGTATTCAGACTTCTGGCATGAATCTTCCCAACATCCTGACCCTTTCCCGGATTTTCGCGGTCCCATTGTTGGTGGTGGTGTTGCTGACTCGCGTTTATGACCCGGGCCGCCAAGTGATTGGGTTGTCGATTTATCTGGCCACGGCCATCTTCCTGGGTGCTTCGATCACCGACTACTTTGACGGGTACCTGGCCCGCAAACGGCAACAAATCACAACATTGGGCATGCTGCTAGATCCGGTTGCCGATAAACTCCTGATATCAGCCGCCTTTATCTCGCTGGTTGAACTGAAATGGGTGCCGGCCTGGATGGTCGTCATTATCATCGGTCGGGAGTTCGCCATATCAGGGCTGCGTACCATCGCCTCTTCAGAGGGCTTCACCATTGATGCGTCCGAGCTGGGGAAAATTAAGATGGTGATGCAGGTGATTGCCATCACCCTCATCATCTTGAGCAAACAGTTTATCTGGCTGTCGTTGTTCAGTATCATCGCGCTCTGGCTGGTAGTCGTCTTTGCCCTGGTTTCGGCAATTGACTACTTCCGAAAGTTCTGGAAAAAGGTGGACGATCGGGTGAAAGCCCGCCAGCGAAGGAAATTGATCATTCTGAAGAAAAGACGTCGCAATGTTCCGACTTAGCGAAACCAGCCAGGAATTCTTGCTCGACCTCTCCCGCCGGACGATTCAAACCTACCTTCGCACTCGCCAGTGTCCCCCGCTGGGAATCTCACCTGAGGAAACTCTCGAGAATCGCGGAGCTTTTGTGACTGTCCACAAGGGCAAACGACTCCGCGGCTGCATTGGGTATGTGACCCCGTCTCACCCGTTGAGCCGGACGGTGATGGAATGTTCGATTGCCGCAGCGACACAAGATCCTCGCTTTGAGCCTTTGGGGGAAATGGAACTCCCTGAGATCAGAATCGAGATTTCAGTCTTATCCCCTGTCGAGGAGGTCAGGAATATCCAGCAGATCGAGGTTGGCGTTCACGGCCTGATCATCAGCCAGAAAGGACGGCGAGGACTGCTGCTTCCACAGGTTCCGGTCGAATACGGCTGGGACAGGGACAGCTTTCTAGCCGAGACCTGCCGCAAAGCCGGGCTTTCAGCGGATGCCTGGCAAAAAGGCGCCAGGATCGAAGTCTTTACTGCGTTTGTCTTTGGAGAACAAGAACCGGCAGAGCCGAAGTAAACGATCCAAACTCGGGCACCGAGAAGACAAGTCCAGTGTCGAATCCCTTTCCTCTAGCAGGCTGGCTGCTACTCCAGTTCGACACCGTCTCCCAGCGAAATCTCCGTAGTCGAATAAGTCACCAGCGCGGTGATCGTCTTGGCTTCAACTCGCAAAACCACTGCTTCCCCAATCACCTTTCGAACTGCGTCGTAGGTCTGGCGGTACTTCCGATAGTCATCCCGGTTGAACGCGCTGATATTGGACGAATTGAAATAGCGAATTACCCGGAAGTAATCTCCCGGTTGGACGCTCTGCTGCTGCCCGACGTCGGCATAAATAATGTCGCCTTTGCCAATGACGGTCTTGTACTCTTTAGCAAAGAAAATCTGTCCTCGAGTTTTGTCGCTAGGAGGGGCGAATTTGTCAAAGGGGGCCTGGGGTCGATCCACAGGGGCAACCCTGGATTCATTGGGAATAAGAATGTCCCCCACCTGCAGGGTCTCGCAGGCAAAGATTATCTCAGCCGTGGCTGAATTCTCATGAGCCAGCAGGATACGAACTCGGCCCAGGTCCTTGTATCCGAAGCCATATCTTGACTGGGAACTTGCCTTCGCAACATCCGGGCCGTATCTCGAGTAATGGGTATACTTCCGGATGACCAGATATTCATCTCCCGGTTTCACTCCGACGAGAGCACCCTTGTTGATATAGACAACATCGTGGTCATAAAGGAGCGTCTTGTTCTCAGCCTCTTCTCCTTCGGCAATTACCATGCCGGGTCGTATCTCGTCGGCAGTAAAGAATCCCGCACAATAAATCTGTGAGAGGGAAGCCACGGCCGCCGGGGCCGGTGGCGTTGCAGGAGCCTCCTGAACTGGTGTCAATACCGTTTGACCTGAGGGAGGAGCGGCCGAGGGCGGGTTGGATTCACCGCTCGCCGCCTCCGGCACTGACGTCTCAGGGGTCGGGGCAACTACAACCATTTTTTTCAGGAGGAGCTGGTCGCCGGGATAAATCCAGTGCGGGTTCACGATGCTCGGATTGAGTTCCCAGACTTGAGGCCAGAGGAGCGGGTCCTTTAGATATTGCCGTGTGATCTCCCACAAGGTCTCTCCATTTTTGACGGTGTGGACCTCGTATCCCTCTGTAGCGGCCTGCGGTTGGTTGGCTGACCAATGTCCATCAGGCAGTTGTTTTAAATGCCGAGGGGGGGGGCCTTGCTTGGGAACTTGATCTTTGGGCTCCGCCAGTCCCGTGCCCGCCGAAAAAACTAAACCCGTCAGAATCAGTAGTGCAGCTTGAATGAGTTTAGCCACCGCAGATCTCCTGTTATTGAGAAACGACCGTAGCAGAAGGATTCTGAGATTGTCAAGCGATTTGGTCTGACCATGAATGCCTGACTGCCAGTCTAACTCCCAGGATCCGAAGGCACTTTGCGCAGACAACTCCTTGTGCTAAACTAGCACTTTCCGTTCATCAGCGTTATCGGAATAAGCTCCTGATTTCTTTACCTTTAAAACCCTCGCGTGAACCTGAACCCTGAAAACCTCCAGACGATATCGATTGCTCGCCGGAATATCTGTGTCCCGATTCGAGAGGGGGCCGCCGACGCGTTTGAAAAGGCCGTCATCAAGGCCAGCCTGAAAGCAGGGTACCTGGAGTTTCGGTTGGACTATCTTCGGGCCTCGGACTGGAACTTGCCTCTCTTGAAACGATGGGTTGAATTAGCCGGAGTTCCGGTTATTGCTACGATTCGGCGGAAAGTAAATGGGGGTGAATTCACCGGCACCGAAGCAGCACAAATAGGTCTGGTGGAAATGGCCATTGCGGCAGGTGCCGCATTTGTAGATGTGGAAATAGAGACGATTGAGAGTTTCCTGAAAGGCAGATTGGAATCATTCCGGACAGGCCCCACCCGTATCATCGCCTCCTATCACAATTTTGAACAGACTCCAGTCTCGCTGGAACCCGTCTACCAGCGTTTATGGCAAACTCGGGCGGACGTTTTGAAGATCGCAACATTGGCCCGCACCTTCGGTGACAACCTGCGGCTGCTGGACTTGCTTTTGTGGGGGAATAGAGATGGCGTGCCCGTCATCCCTGTTGCCATGGGAGAGTTGGGACTCTACTCCAGGGTCCTGGCCCCCAGCCGAGGGGCACTGTTCACCTACGCTGCCCTGGAAACAGGACTGGAGACGGCACCTGGCCAGCTGACGGCCGATGACCTGAGTGAGGTTTACCGCATTCATCAGATTGACAGCAACACCAGCATTCTAGGGGTGGTTGGTTATCCGTTGGGGCATTCGCTTTCACCCATCCTTCACAATACCGCTTTCCGCCAATTGGGTCTGAATTGCTGCTACCTTCCTTTTCCAGTTTCTAACTTGCAAGACCTGGCCCCCCATCTGGCGCAGTTACTCGGATTGAGTGTCACGATTCCCCATAAAGTAGCCATCCTCCAGTATGCTGCGCGGCTCGATGGGACGGTCAAGGCCACCGGTGCCGCCAATACTCTGGTGAAGGAACGAGGACAGTTTGCCGCCTACAACACCGACGTCGACGGTGTGCGGTCCGCTCTTCGAGAACCTCTGGCCGCAGGGGTGCAAAAGGTTGTGCTTCTGGGTGCCGGGGGAGCTGCGCGCGCGGCTGCAGTGGTGCTGCTTGAGAACGGTTGCCACGTCACCGTGCTCGCCAGAGATCGCAACAAAGCCCGGCAGTTTGCCGAGGCATTTGGTTTTGAATTTGGCGGCTTGGACCAAGGCGCGAAATATGGCGGAGACCTGCTAATCAACGCCACCTCGGTCGGGATGTCGCCACGTACCGACGAGACTCCCGTGAATCCGGAGGTTCTCGATTACCGTTTTGTTTTCGACATGGTTTACAATCCGCTGGATACCCGTCTCCTGAAGGCATGTCGAGACAGGGCCACCACGATCAGCGGACTGGACATGTTCGTCGCCCAGGCCGCGAAGCAGTTCGAGCTTTGGACAGGCTTGGAAGCTCCGCGCCGCCTTATGAGACAAGTGGTCCAGACTCGGCTGGGCCGACAGCAGGGACGGGGTGAAGCTATTGCCGGACAAGAGGGATAGAATGAACGTCTTGGAAGGTCGGAGGACTATTCGGGTTCCAGCCAGCACCGCCAACCTGGGAGCAGGTTTTGATGCGCTCGGCCTGGCCTTGAGACTCTATCTCCAAGTCGAGATCGAGCCCAGCACCCACGCACAGCCAGAGCTGTCCTTGACCGGGGAAGGGTCCAGCCAGCTGCCTTCCGACGCCGGTAACTTGATCTTTCGAGTGATGCGGCGCGCCTTTGAACTGGGGGGGATTAAGGACCCAGCTGTTTCCATGCAGGTCGCCAATCAGATCCCGGTGGCCCGAGGACTGGGCAGCAGTGCCGCTGCCATCGTGGCCGGCATCGCTTGTTATGAGGCACTCACAGGATATCAGTTGAGCCCGGAGAAATTCTTCCAATGTGCTTTCGAGTTTGAGAAGCACGCGGACAACTTGACGGCTGCCCGCTTTGGCGGATTCACCGTCAGTTGTGTGGGTGACCAGGAACAAGTCACTTTCTTGAGGGCCGAAGTTTCTCCAGAAGTCAAGATCCTACTGGTCGTTCCGGAATTTCAGCTTCAGACGGAAAAAGCCCGGGCCGCTATCCCGGGTACCTTCAGCTTGAAGGATGCCGTTTTTAACGTGCAACGAAGTTCCTTGACGGTCGCGTCGTTTCTGAAAGGGGAGTTCCACTTGCTTCACGAAAGCCTGCGCGACCGGCTTCACCAGCCTTTCCAGGCACCGCTGATTCCCGGCTTTGCGGAAATCCTCGAGATGCAGAATGCCGGTATTGAGGGCCTTTGGGGGATTTGCCTGAGCGGGGCGGGTCCGAGTATTCTGATTTTTGCGGAATCCAATATGAGAGGCATTTATCTGAGGATCGAAGAAGTTTTCAACCGGCACGGGATTCACGCCAGATTGCTGGAGCTTGAGGCGGACAACCTTGGGAGGACCATCGAGTAAACCATCGATCCTGTCGGTTCACAGAACAGTTCACGACGCCACATGAAAACGCTGACTCAAATCCCGTTTGGAACACAGGTTCTTTTTGGTAAAGCCGCCAAGCAGCGCCGCCGGATTGAACGTACCATTCTCACGGTTTTCGAGGCTTGGGGTTACGACGAGATCATCCCGCCCATCTTCGACTATTACGACGTCTTCGCCAAAGGGATGGGGGTCGAGCTGGAAGACACTCTATACCGCTTCATCGATCGGGAAGGAAATATCCTCTCGCTGCGGCCTGAATTCACGTCGCTGGTGGCCAAGACTGTTTCCACTCGGCTCGCGGATCAACCCAAGCCCTTACGTCTCTATTACTGCGGCGAAGTCCTCAGCTATGAGACTCCGCGGGGCGGCCGACAACGAGAATTCTCTCAGATGGGTTTGGAGAATATCGGGGGCGCCCCGGTCGGCTCTGATGCCGAGGTCATTTTGATCGCCATCGAGGCGCTCCAGAAATTAGGACTGAAGCAATTCCAGATCAACCTGGGAGAAATCGGCTACTTCGGTGGAATCGTCCAGCGGATCGACTTCTCTCCCGAGGACTTGTCCCGGGTCAAGACGCTGATTGATCTCAAGGACCAGGCGGGCCTGGAGTCCGAATTGGAACACTTGAACCTCTCCGATCGACGACGAAAAATACTGCTTTCCTTGGTTCAGCTAACCGGCGGGGAGGAGATCCTCGAAACTGCCCGCCAGTTGGTTTCCAACGAGAAGTCGCTCTCCGCCCTCGGAAACCTCGGGAATTTGATCGACGAACTGAGAAAACACAAAGTCCTCGACCACATCACCCTCGATCTCAGTGAAGTGCGAGGCATGGATTATTATACGGGCACCATTTTCAAAATCTATGTTCCGGGGCTCGGGTTCGAAATCGGTGGCGGTGGACGCTACGACAATCTGTTAAAGAACTTTGGATGTGACCTGCCCTCGGTAGGATTCTCGTTTAGCCTGGAACGGTTGATGTCGCTGCAACTATGACCTGCAGGTTCCCGGTCCGGACTATCCGTGCGGGGACCGCTGACTCAGGGGAAAAGGCCATTACTCAACAAAGCTCAATTACTATCGCGCTCTCCAAAGGAAGACTGCTGGAGGAATCCCTGGGTCTGTTGGATCGGGCCGGGATTCACCTGGCCGACGTAGAACTCAACTCCCGCAAGTTGGTGATTGAAGACACGGCGCGCCGTTTCCAAGTCTTCATGGTGAAACCCGTTGACGTTCCCACCTATGTGGAATACGGGGTGGCGGACGTCGGCATCGCAGGACGAGACGTTCTATTGGAGTCCCATGCGGACATTCACCAACCGCTCAATCTGGGAATCGGTCAATGTAGGTTGGCAGTGGCCGGGCCAAAAGCTATGGCCCGCCAGGATTACCGGGAACTCTCCACGGTCCGGATCGCCACCAAGTATCCGCGTATCACCACGGACTATTTTACCCAGCGGGGAGTACCCGTAGAGATCATCACGCTCTCCGGGAGCGTAGAACTGGCCCCTTTGCTGGGCCTCTCGGATCGGATCGTGGATCTGGTCTCGACCGGCCGCACCCTGGCCGAGAACGGCCTTGAAGTCATTGAGACAATCTGTGACATCAGCGCCAGACTGGTGGTGAACCGTGCCAGTTACCAGATTAAGCGGGCCAGGATCACCGACCTTATCCAACAGCTGGCCAAGACTGTAAGTCGGTCCACTGACTCACTGTAATCCTGAGCTGATGATGAGTAATGATGTAGTGCAAGTTGGCAACTCGAACCACAGCGCACGGAAGCTCCAGGGAGCATAGAACCCCTACCATGAAGATCCCGATTTACACATGGAAGACCCCGGAATGTGAGGCTTACGTCAGGAAGATCGGCTCCAGAGGTGTTGGTACGAATCCGGAAGCCGAGGCCCGGGTAGCTTCGATTCTCTCCGCCGTCAGGGAAAGGGGAGACCTCGCGATCCGCGAATTTACTCGCCAGTTCGACGGCATCACTCTGGAGAGTCTGAGGATTGACCCTGCTGAAATAGAGTCTTTGGCAACCCAGGTTGACCCTCAGTTGCGGCATGTATTCCGACTTGCCAAAGAAAACATTCTCCGTTTCCATGAACACCAGTTGGAACGGTCCTGGGAGTTTATGGGCGAACATGGGATTCGTTTGGGCCAACGCATTGGCCCGCTCGGATCGGTGGGGCTGTACGTACCTGGTGGTAAAGCTGCCTATCCTTCTTCAGTTCTAATGAATGCCATCCCGGCGCAGATTGCCGGCGTGCCGCGGATCGTCGTCGCCACTCCTTATCAACAATTCCGCCAGAATCCCGGAATTGCTGCGGTGCTGGTGGAGTTGGGACTGTCTGAGGTATATGGAATTGGTGGTGCCCAGGCGGTGGCTGCCCTGGCGTATGGAACCGGGACTATTCCACGAGTAGACAAGATTGTTGGTCCGGGGAACCTGTACGTGGCCCTGGCCAAGCGCCAGGTTTTCGGAGTGGTAGACATTGACATGATTGCCGGCCCGAGTGAAGTCGTGGTGGTGGCCGACCTTTCAACCAATCCGGACTATGTGGCTGCCGACATGATGGCCCAGGCGGAACATGACGAACAGGCTTGTTCGATCGCCATCACCATTTCTGCTGATGGAGCACTTCGCATTCGGGAAAGCCTTAGCCGTCTGCTGTCACAATTGGAGCGGCGTAAGATTATCCAGAAAGCCCTGGAAACCCAGGGGGCCGTTTTGGTTGTCAGTGACTGGGAAGAAGGGGCAAAAGCAGTCAATGCCATTGCACCGGAGCATTTGGAATTACTGATACCTCAGGCGGAGGAATTCTCGAAGAAGATCCACGCCGCTGGCGCCATTTTCTTTGGTGAGTACTCCTGCGAAACGGTCGGCGACTACTTTGCCGGCCCCAACCACGTGTTGCCGACTTCGGACACCGCCCGGTTTGCCTCGCCACTGGGAGTCTATGACTTCCTGAAGAAGACCAGCTTGATCAAATACACCCGCGAAGCCTTGTTGCAGAATCATCGCTTTATCGAACTCTTTGCCCAGGCGGAGCAACTCGATGCACACGCCTTGAGTGTTCGCTTGAGAGCAGACGGCGAAGCGGTAGCGAATCACTAAGGCCTCGAAGAGACAACGGGCGGCAAGATCCAAACTGGAAAATATCGGGTCGCTCCATGAAACAATCCGCGCCTGCTTTCCCTGCCATTCCAACCAGAACTCGAACCTCGAGAGTTCACGATCCTGAATGGACTTGTTTGGCGATCGAAATAAGGCTTCGGTCGACCGGGCAACAAATTTCCTGAAGGCATCCAGCAAGCAAGAGAGTCCAACGCTTCTGCCTGCTTTCTCACCTATGGATCTGATTTGACAGTGCCGGTGTTTTTTTGTATGTTCGCCGACAAAAGGAGGTGATTGAATGGCGCCCGCCACGATTGACCTGGAGCTGGACTACTTACCGCATCTGCCGGAAAAAAGAGACTACGGAATCGGTTGCCTGGGAGCCGGTTTCATCATGCGCGACGTTCAGCTCGAGGCTTACCGGAAAGCCGGCTTCAAGGTTGTTGCCATCTCTGATCTCGACCCGCAAGCCGCCCAGAGGGCGGCCGAGCTGCGGGGAATTCCACGGGTCCATGCTGACCTGCAGGCTTTGCTGGACGAACCCGCAGTGCAAATCCTGGACATTGCGATTCCACCCGACAAGCAACTCGAAGCGATTCAGGAAGCGATCCAGAGGCCACACATCCTGGGGATTCTGGCCCAGAAGCCGCTGGCCATGAACCTCTCAGAGGCGAGGGAAATCGTGCGCCTCTGCGAGCAGGCCGGAAAGAGACTCGGTGTGAATCAAAACATGCGCTACGACCAATCGATTCGCGCCCTGAAGACACTGCTCGACCGCGGCACGCTGGGCACCCCCGTTCTGGCCACCATCGAAATGCGCGCCATTCCGCACTGGCAAGACTTCCTGCGCAACTATGATCGCTTAACGCTGCTCAACATGAGCATCCACCACCTGGATTGTTTCCGCTTCCTTTTTGGAGATCCGGAAAGAGTGTTTGCCAGCGTCCGCTCAGACCCGCGCACTGATTTTGCCCATCGCGACGGCATCGCGCTTTACGTTCTTGAGTATGCGAATGGCTTTCGGGCCTCCGGATGGGATGACGTATGGACAGGGCCTGTCCGCGAAGGTAGCGAAGGAGACATTTACATCAAATGGCGGGTGGAGGGGACGGAGGGATTGGCCTGGGGGACCATCGGCTGGCCCGATTACCCGGCAGGCAGCCCCAGCACTCTAAACTTTACTACCCGGCAGCGACCCGGATACTGGTTCCAACCGCGTTGGAAAGAAGTCTGGTTTCCGGACGCGTTTGCGGGCACCATGGCCCAACTGATGCGTGCCATTCAGGAAAATGCCGAGCCGGAGATCGGGGGCCAGGACAATCTCAAAACCATGGCCCTGGTAGATGCCTGCTATCGGTCCCTGGATGAACACCGCGCGGTGCTTCTCAGTGAAGTTCTAGGGGGCTGACTCCATTGGATCGATACTGTAAATCCTCGCAATCGGAGATGACCGTTCATGAAACTCGGACTTATTAATTCAGCCTGGTTAGGGACCGCGGTAGACCCTTACACTGACGGCATCCGCCTGACGCGTCAGATTGGGTTCGACACCGTTGACATCTATCCTTCCGACGGTGAACTAAGCGATGCCCAGATCCGGACTGTCAAGGCCATTGCGCGCGAGGTCGGGTTGCCGATCCGTTCCGTCCCCTTGATCCTGTTTGGGCTGTTCGATCCCAACCGTTCGGCGCGGCTCCATTCCATCGGCATTGGCTGCCGCCTTGTCGATCTGACAGCCATTCTGGGCGCCGACAATCTATTGCTGGTTAATGGCGAGTACTTCTGGCAGCTGGAAACCGGCTTCAACCAGGAGTGGATCTGGAACGCCGTAGTCGAAGGGGTTCGCGGTATCGGGGAACACGCTCGCGCGGCCGGAATTCGGATTGCCATTGAGCTCGAACCCTTCCGGATGTCCATCATCAACACCATCGACAGCATGGACCGATTCTTGAAGGCCGTCGACCTGCCGAATGTGGTCATGGCCAATGTCGATTGCTCGCACCTGTTTCTGGCCGGCATTCCTCCCGAAGAGATCCAGCGGTTGAAGGACCAGATTGCGCACGTCCACTTCTCCGATGCCATCGACAAGCATGGCGACCTGCCTCCTGGACGGGGCCGCGCGCCACTCCAGGAATACCTCCATCAATTGAGCCTCGCCGGATTTGACGGTAGCGTTTCCATTGAACTGGAATGGCCGCCCGATCCGTCCCGCGACGGGGTGGTTGCCTAGGTGACCGAGGCCTATGAGAAAACCAACCAGATGATGCAGGTACTGGGGATCCGCGGATAACCTGGCACAATGCATTCGGCAACCTCTTAAAGGGCGCCTGGAAAGTCCAGGGGAGTTGTCGCAAATGGAGGGCACCGTAGTATGTTTTGTGCCTTCCTGGGTCAATCTTCTCGCAATTTTCGCCATCGGAGGAAGCTCATGTCCCAAGCTTTTCCCCTTCGAACAATAGTAGCTCTTCTGGTCATCATCTCGGCTTGCCTGGTTGTCCATCCCTTGCCCTTTCATTCCCAAGACTCATCGGCGTTGCCGGCGGAAAGACAGGAAGAGCCCGAACGGTTGTTGAATCCTAAGGCCCTCGCTTCCAATCGGCCACCGGCCACGTTGGACGAGATTCGTCTTGCCTTTGCCGATCCGCCTGCAGAATTCCGATCCATGCCCCTTTGGGTCTGGAATGATGAATTGGAATGGCCTCGGCTTCAAGAGCAGTTGGCCCAGTTCAAGCAGCAGGGGATTGGCGGAGTATTTATCCATCCTCGACCGGGACTGATGACCGAGTACCTCGGCTCGAAGTGGTTCGATCTCTGGCGGCGGTCGATGGTAGAAGGGAAGCGGCTCGGTCTGCTCGTGAACATCTATGATGAGAACAGCTATCCGTCGGGTTTTTCGGGAGGGTATGTTCCGGCGCGGGCTCCAGATACCGTCGCGCGATTTGTTCAGGCTGAGGCCAATCTGGCCCCTGAAGACCTTCAGTTCGGGGAGGCTGAACTGGTGGCAGCGTTCACAGTGGAGAAAGCTCCAGACGGATCTCTGCTGAAAATTACGCGGGTTCACAATCGGACAGAATGCCAGCCCGGTCAGTCGTTGATGCGCTTCCGGTTGCGGCGCGCCAGCGGCAACCCGTGGACAGGAGGATTTCCCTATGTGGACCTCACTAATCCTCAAACCGCTCCCCTCTTCATAGAGACCACTTTTGAGCCGTACAAAAAGCATTTTGGTGAGCAGTTCGGGAAAACCGTCCGCTGGGCATTTGACGATGAGCCTCTGATTGCCACGGGGGGGGCATACGACACGGCCCCGCTGGCCCTGCCCCTCAGCCGAAACACCCTGGCGGAGTTTCGGAAGCGCTGCCACTACGACCTGGCGGACCATTTGCCTTCTCTTTACTGGGACGTCGGAGACTGGCGCAGGGTGCGCTTCGATTACTGGCAGACTCTGCATGATTTGTGGAAAGAGAATTACTTTCGACCGCTATTCCAGTGGTGCGACCGGAACCACATCCAATTCACCGGACACTGGATGGAACATGAGTGGCCCTACCCCTGGATCAGCCCGGCCGACGCTTCTCTTTACGCCTACGAGCATGTTCCCGGTATTGACATGCTGGAGGGTGGAGAGATCCGGACTAAAGGTTCAGACCCTCACATGCTCTTCACTATCAAGCAGGTGGCCAGCGTCTCCCATCAGCTCGGGCGGCGGGCTTTCTGCGAGGCCTACGGCGTTTCCGGATGGGACAGCACCTTCGAACACTACAAGCGGTTTGGCGATTGGCTGATGGTACACGGCGTAAACTTCATCAACCAGCACCTGGCCTTCTCCACGGTGCGTGGCGCCAGGAAACGCGATCACCCTCAGAGTTTCTCCGACGTTTCCCCCTGGTGGCCCTACTACAAGCTGCATGGCGACTACCTGGGGAGAGTCTCCTACCTGCTTAGCCAGGGTACTGCCAGGAACCGCCTGCTGGTCCTCGAACCCACTACCAGCGGGTTTCTTTGGGCGAGGCGTGCCGGAAAGACGCGGGAATTAGAACAGCTGGGCAGCAGTTTTGACACCCTGAATCAGTTTCTGTCAGATCATCAGGTCGACTTTGACCTGGCGGATGAATACCTGCTCGAGTGGTTCGGAAGAACGGCCGGCCGGAATTTGACTGTGGGTAAGGCTGCTTACGACCTGCTGGTCTGGCCCGAACAACTGGTCAACCTCCGGCATGAGACGCTTCCACTGTTGCTGAGCTACCTCGCGGCCGGGGGGGAGATTCTGGCGCTTTCCCCTCCCGCCGAGTATGTGGATGGGCAACTTCGTGCGGAGGTGAGAGACCTCGCCAGGCGCTATGCCCCTCAATGGCATTCCGTTTCCGGTTTACCAAACCTGCTGACGGAAGTCCGGCGCCGTTTACAGCCGAGAGTCACCATGGAGAAGGAATTTCCCAATGTGGGGGTTCGTGAGCGTTTTCTGGTAAATGGAGACTGCATCTTGTTTTTTGCCAACACCGGCCTCAGCGCCGTCAGTACGACTGCAACAGTGACCGGCGGCAGCCTGGAACAGTGGGACCCGGTATCCGGCAAGATGGACTCCGCCGTCTTTGCAGCCACCAGCAACGGCCGGTTACAGTTCACTCTGAACCTCTTTCCCGCAGGTTCTAGTTTGTTTGTTGTCAAAGAGGGAGGCGGTGTTTCCGGCCCGGCCCCCAAATCCGTGG
>JBGPHY010000022.1:0-20371 GCA_041484625.1 Terriglobia bacterium
CCAGCCCATTGACGCCATCCCCGATCTCTCCGACACCCAGGTAATCATCTACTCCCGATGGGACCGTTCCCCGGACATTATCGAAGATCAGGTGACTTATCCGATCACCAGCGCCTTGCTCGGGGCCCCGAAGGTCAAAGCCATCCGCGGTTTCTCTGATTTCGGCTTTTCCTATGTTTACATCATCTTCGAAGATGGAACTGATATCTACTGGGCTCGCAGCCGGGTCCTAGAGTATCTGAGCAAGGTGACCTCTTCTCTTCCCCCTGGAGTAAAGACAGAAATCGGTCCGGACGCTACGGGTGTGGGTTGGATCTTCCAGTATGCGCTGGTCGATGAAAGCGGCAAGCACTCGCTCTCAGATCTGCGATCCTTCCAGGATTGGAATCTTCGATTTGCCCTGCAATCGGTGCCCGGAGTAGCCGAAGTGGCTTCTTTGGGTGGCTTTCAAAACCAGTACCAGGTGACTGTAGACCGTGATCGCCTGGCTGCCTACAACATCCCCATCATGATGGTGGCTGAGGCAGTGCGTAACTCTAACGTGGAGGTTGGAGGCCGGCTTATTGAATTCTCGGGCAAGGAGTATATGGTTCGAGGGCACGGTTATATCAAGAAACCTGGAGACATTGAGCAGATTGTGCTGAAGACTGATGAACGCGGTACACCCGTCTTGTTGCGAGACGTTGCACGGGTTGAAAGAGGGCCAGAAATCCGGCGCGGCATTGCGGACCTGGACGGAAGAGGCGATGTCGTAGCCGGAATTGTGGTCATGCGCCACAACGAAAATGCAGACAAAGTTATTCGCCGCGTCAAAGAGAAACTCAAAGACCTGGAAGCCTCGCTGCCTCCAGGCGTGAAAGTAGTGACCACCTATGACCGCTCGGAACTGATTGAACGTTCCATTGACACCCTGAAACACGAGTTGATCGTTGAAATGATCATTGTCAGTTTTGTCATCCTGGTGTTCCTCTGGCATATTCCCTCGGCCATCATCCCCATCGTCACGATCCCCGTGTCTGTATTGCTGGCTTTCATTCCCATGTATGGGATGGGACTGAACTCGAACATTATGTCGCTGGCAGGGATCGCCATCTCTATCGGAGTCCTGGTGGACGGGGCCATCGTGGAAGTGGAGAATGCCTACAAGAAGCTCGAACTGTGGATTGAAGGTGGACGGATTGGCGACTTTCACGCCGTGAGACTGCAGGCTCTTAAGGAAGTCGGTCCCTCGGTTTTTTTCTCACTGTTGGTGATTGCGGTTGCCTTTCTGCCCGTATTTACGCTGGTCGACCAGGAAGGGCGCTTGTTTAAACCGCTTGCATTTACTAAGAACTTTGCCATGGCCATTGCCGCAATTTTGGCTGTCACTTTGGATCCGGCCATGCGTATGATGTTCGCTCGCATGGATTACTGGACCTTCCGTCCTCGCTGGGTTTCCTGGGTAGCTAACCAGGTTCTCGTCGGGAAGTACTACAAGGAGGAGAAACACCCGATCAGTCGACTGCTCTTTAAAATTTATGAACCACCAGCACGGCTGGTTCTGAAATACCCTAAAACCACCATTGCCATTGCGTTGTTGTTGGTGGCAACGACGGTCCCGGTATATTTCCGGCTTGGAAATGAATTCATGCCGCCTTTGAACGAAGGGACAATCCTCTATATGCCCACGACCTTGCCGGGTATCTCGGTCTCCCAGGCCCAGGTGATTCTACAACATCAGGATCAGATGCTCATGGAGTTCCCGGAAGTGGAAAGGGTCTTCGGCAAAGCCGGTCGGGCGGAGACGTCGACAGATCCCGCGCCTTTTTCAATGATGGAGACTACGGTGTTGCTGAAACCCGGCTCCGAGTGGCGTTATAAGGAACAATGGTATTCCAGCAGGTCACCCGAGTGGCTGAAGGATCTACTCTTCCGACGGATCTGGCCTGAGCGGATCTCTGTAGAGGATTTGGTGGCCGAAATGGACCAAAAAGTCAGGATCCCTGGAGTCACTAATGCCTGGACGATGCCCATCAAGAATCGAACCGATATGCTGACTACGGGTGTGCGAACTCCCGTCGGCATCAAGATCTTCGGGGCCGACCTGATGGAAATAGAGAAGATTGGCGGTCACCTGGAGGCGTTAATAAAAGAGCTCCCCGAAACGCGCTCTGTCTTCGCCGAGCGAGTGGCCGGAGGGTACTTCGTTGACTTCGATTTAAAACGGGACCAACTGGCACGTTACGGATTATCCGTGGCCGACGCTCAGAACGTCGTGATGACTGCCATTGGCGGGGAAAACGTCACCACCACGATTGAAGGCAGGGCCCGCTACCCGGTGAACGTCCGCTACCCCCGTGAACTCCGTGACAACATCGAACGTCTCAGCCAGGTGCTGGTGCCGACTCCCAGCGGACCTCAGATACCGATTTCGCAAATCGCTGAGATCAAGAAGGTCAACGGTCCCGCTATGATCCGGGATGAGAACGGAATGCTAGCTGGCTATGTGTTTGTAGACATGGCTTCCAGCGACATCGGTGGTTACGTAGATCGGGCCAAGAAGCTGGTCAATGAAAAGCTGAAACTGCCTCCGGGCTACTCCCTGGTGTGGAGTGGACAATACGAGAACATGCTACGTGTCCGTGAACGTATGAAGATCGTGATTCCCATAACGCTAGTCCTGATCTTCTCCCTGCTTTACATGAATACCAAGTCTGCCGTAAAGGCCTCAATCGTCATGATGGCTGTGCCGTTCTCTTTGATCGGCGCCGTTTGGTTGATGTACTTGCTGGGCTACAATATTTCCATTGCGGCCTGGGTTGGCATGATCGCACTGATGGGACTGGATGCAGAAACTGGTGTTTTCATGTTGCTGTTCCTGGACCTTTCTTACGAAGAAGCCAAGCGGAAAGGAGTCCTGAGAAACAAGGTAGAATTAACAGAGGCCATCATTCACGGCGCTGTCAAGCGAGTTCGCCCCAAAATGATGACTGTCTCTGCGGCCTTCATGGGGCTGATGCCCATCATGTGGTCCATCGGCACAGGCTCGGACATGATGAAGCGCGTAGTGGCACCGATGGTGGGTGGATTGGCGACCTCGTTTCTTTTGGAACTGCTGGTTTACCCCAGCATCTATTTCATCTGGAAATGGAAGACAGAGGTTAAGAACCAGACCTTTGGCCCGCCAATCGAGATCAAAGCGCATTGAGTTGATCAATAGGGGAGGAATCCGATGGATAAAATTAACAAGGCGCCCATTCCTAAGAAGCTGGCCTCTGTCCTGATTGTCCTGCTGGTATTTGGAATTGGCGGGTATCTGTTTTATCTGGTTCAAACCGGTCGCCTGGCTGCCGGCAATCCGGTTTGTTCGGTCTGCAAGCGCCCGTTGCACCCTGCCCAGACATTCATTGTCGTTTCGAAGGATGGCAAGGAGCATCCATCATGTTGCCCTCGTTGCGGTCTGCGTTTTGCCATCGAGAACAAGGCGAAGGCGAAACAGGCCACAGACTTCGGCAGTGGCAAATGGATTGCCCCTGAATCAGCCTATTATCTGGAAGGGTCTGACGTCATGGGATGCTGCAACAGCTCCACGATGCGGGCCGATGGCGGTCTGTTCTGCGAGATGCATTATGACCGCTGCATGCCTAGCATGGTCACCTTTGCCGAGAAGGTCGCCGCAGAGGATTTTCAACATCAACATGGTGGGCGTGTCATCAACTTTACAGGTGCTCTAGAAAGCATTCAGCAACAACTGACACAATAAACATTTCAGTCAACTGCGTGAGGTTCTTATGAGACGACATTGGATGGTCTTGCTTATCGGGTCTTTTCTTTTTGTTTCGCAGTCCTCCGGTGCAGAAACCCGATTCAAGGTCAAACATGACCATGGAATTAAAAGCTGCCAAGGAGAATTGGTTTTCGGCGATTCAAGTGTTGAGTACGTGACCAGCCACAAGAAGGACGCACGAGTCTGGAAATACGAGGATATTCAGCAACTCGGGCTGCTCAGCCCCAAGAAGATTTCTATTCTGACATACGAGGACCGAAGGTTCGAGTTCGGCAAGGACAAGATATTCAACTTCCAATTGACGGAAGCGACAGTCTCTGAGTCTCTGTGGAGTTTTTTGCAGCAAAAAATGACCAAGCCCCTGGTTTCCGAAATCCTCCCTGCTGATCTCAAACCTAAGTTTGAAATCCCCGTCAAGCACCAACACCCTTTTGGAGGATGCCAGGGAACTCTGGAGATTGGGGAAGAGTATGTTGCCTACAAGTCTCCCGATAAGGAGCATTCCCGGGTCTGGCGCTTTGCGGACCTGTCCTCTATCGGCAGTACGGGCCCCTTTCAGTTGCGGTTGAGCACCATGGAGCGGACTCGCGGAGAATATGGTGCCGAGAAGAACTACATCTTTGATCTAAAACGCCGCCTGGACCCGGCAGAATATGATTTCATCTGGTGGAAGTTGAATGGACACCAGATCACCTCGGGATTTGACTATCGGCCCGATTGAGGAGTTCGGGAAAGCAGGTACGCAGTTTCAAACAGCTTCAGTACCCATTTAACTTAAAAGATTGGTAAAATACCGTTCGTAGCAGAGCCTCTGACTTGTAGGGAATCACTTCTCCCGTGAAGATACTTTCCAGTTGCAGATTGAGAGCTGGTTTTGCACTGGCCTTTTTGGCTTTTACTCTCCTGGACTTCACCCTGGATCTGGGGGCCCAATGCTTCGGCAGTGAGGAGAGTGATTACTGCTTGCCTTATTCAAGGCCCCTCGCCATAGGAGCAGCTTCGGACACTTCGGACTCAGCTCCACGGAGTTTCCGGGACGAAGATTGCTTTTGCTGCTGCCACTATGTAGTTCAGGACAAGTTGGACCAGCGTCCAGATTTCCTTTGTCTCTCCTCTCTGAATCCTCTTTCCACTGACAAGGTCCCACTGGCGGATATTCTCCCCCCTCACCACCCTCCTCGAGCCTAATCGCTTCTTTCCTAAGTTGCGAACTCCGACTTGACTAGCAGAGGTTCACATGATTGAGTGACGGCACCCCATTTTCCGTCCGAGATTGCGCCGGGTCGGCGACCCGGCCTACACAGCCTGTTGACATACTGGAGGTATGGCATGCCCTGGAGATATTTGTTACTTCCCTGGGTCACCCTGGCTCTCAGCATAACCTCAGTCGGATGCAAATTGGAGGATAAACGCAGAGAGAACGGTATGCCCCAAGAACCCAGTGCCATCCCCAACGGTGAGGTTCACCTGACTCGGGAACAAGTACGCCTCAATCAGATAGTGACAACGGCGGTAATTGAAGAGAAGGTCACTTATTCCCTGCTTGCAATTGGCCGAATCAGAGCGCGTGCTGGTGGGGAGGCCCGGGTGTATTCTCCTTTTGCAGGCAAGCTGGTAGCAGACCCAACCAACCTCCCTCGAGTCGGCGACCTCGTCGGCAAGGGACAGATACTGGCAGAAGTGGAACAGGTCTTTAATGCCGCAGAAAAATTGCAGGTTGCAGCTGCCACGACGCAACTTCAGGCCAGCGTTCAGCAGGCCCAGCATGAACTTCAATTTCGCCAGGCTGAGCTGGATCGAACCAAACAGCTTTACGAAGTTGGCGCTATTCCCTTGAAACAGCTCCAGGCGGCGGAGTTAGTCTGGAAGCAGACTCAGACCCAATTGGTAGCTGCACAGAGTACCCAAACTCAGTACGAGCGGGCCTCTGCGCCCAACGCCGCGCCGCGCCGAGAAGCCATTCGCGCTCCTATCACGGGCACAATTGTTGCTGCTGACCTCACAGCTGGCTCCCAGATTGATTCTAGCACTTCCCTATTGACCATTGTTGAATTGAGCATTGTGTGGGTCGAGGTGTCCGTTCATGAGAGTGATTTGCGTTCGATCCGCCAGGCTAGGGAATCGCAGATCTTCACTCGCGCCAATCCGGGACAGATTTACAGGGGAAAGCTTGTCACGGTCGGCAATCTCGTAGACCCTGCAAATCGCACTATTACAGTTACCTTTGCCGTACGCAACCCAGATACGAGTCTGAAAATCGGCATGTATGCCGAAGCGCGGATTCCCACCGTAGATCAGATCAAAGGGTTGACCATTCCCTCCAGCTCGGTCCTTGCGGATGAGACCCAATCCTTTGTTTTTGTCGAGAGCCAGCCCGGGATTTTCGCGCGGCGGACAATTGTCCCCGGAGAGCAAACCCACGAGAAGATCGTCGTAAAATCCGGCCTGAAAGCTGGAGAAATGGTGGTCTCCCGAGGGGCACAGGTATTGCGAGGAGAATCCTCCAGAAGCCAGATTCCCGCAGATAACGATTAGGAGAGTCTGAAATGCTCAACTACATCATTCTCTGGTCGTTACGCAACCGGCTGGTAGTGCTGGTCCTGGCGGTTCTCCTCATTGTCTTTGGCGTGCGGGCAGCCATCGAAGCCCCGCTCGATGTCTTTCCGGATTTCGCTCCTCCACAAGTGGTCATCCAAACGGAAGCCGCGACTCTATCGGCGGAGGAAGTGGAACAGTTGGTCACGTTTCCGATCGAATCCTCGCTGAATGGAACCAGCAATCTGCAGACAATCCGTTCTTCCTCGGCCGTGGGCCTGTCTGTCATCACCTGTGTCTTCGAAATGGGCACCGACATTTTTCGCGCCCGGCAGTTGGTTAACGAGAAGCTGCAGCTGGCTATTCCTCGTTTGCCGCAGGGCGTGGGGGAACCGCAAATGATGCTTTTTAGCCTCCCAGTCGGCATTATTCTCAAAATGAGTCTGAGATCAGACCAAACCTCGCTGATGGAGTTGCGGTCCTTTGCTGACTGGACGCTTCGGCCACGACTCCTGGCAGTCCCCGGTGTTGCCCAGGTCACCATTTTTGGTGGAGAGGTTAAACAGTACCAGGTGATCGTGGATCCGGCCAAGCTCAAAGATTTCGGAGTCACCCTGCAGGAAGTCATGACGGCGGCCCGTGGTGCCAACCAAAATGCCGGTGCTGGATTCCTGGACCAGGCCGGGCAAACTCTGGCGATTCAAGGTGTGGGTCGAGTGCGGTCACTCTCCGACCTGGAGAATGCAGCGATCGCCATTAAAAGCGGGATCCCAGTGAAGATCAAACAGGTGGCTCGGGTCGTATTTGGTGCTGAGTACAAGGTGGGGGATTCCACCACCTTCGGCAGACCCAGCGTCAATATTATCATCCTGAAACAACCCTGGGTAAACACACTGACCACGACCCGGGCTGTCGATGCAGCCCTCAGTGAATTGCGCCGGTCTCTACCTCCTGACGTGGTCATGGATACAGGGATTTTTCGACAATCGGACTTCATCGAACGGGCCATCTCAAACATCAATATCTCGATGCTTCAAGGCGGATTATTGGTCCTGCTGGTCCTGCTCTTGTTCCTTTTCAATTGGCGGACGGGCCTGATCAGTCTCATCGCTATTCCCCTTTCGCTGCTGGCAGCCGTTGTCATTCTTCGCGAACTAGGAGGCACCATCAATGCCATGACGCTGGGAGGATTGGCCATCGCACTGGGCGAAGTGGTGGACGATGCCATCATCGATGTTGAAAACGTTTTCCGTCGGCTGCGTGAAAATCGATTGAAGCTCACGCCGGTTCCGGCACTTTTGGTCATTTATCGGGCTTCCAGCGAGGTTCGGGGATCGGTGGTGTATGCCACGGTTATCGTGGCATTGGTCTTTCTCCCGATCGTCTCACTTTCCGGACTGGCGGGACGCATTTTTGCGCCGCTGGCCCATGCCTACGTCATCTCGATTCTGGCGTCTTTAGTGGTTGCGCTGGTTGTGACTCCGGCACTCTGCTATCTGCTGCTGGCCAGGATGCCATTGAAGTCAGAAGACAGCCTCACGGTCTGCTTTCTAAAGCGCAGCTACCGACATCTCCTCGAACCGGCGCTCCATCATTGGAAGAAAGTAGCGACCATTTCCTTGCTCTTACTTGCAGGAGCGCTGGGGGCCATTCCGTTCATAACCGGCGAATTTCTTCCGGAGTTCAATGAAGGGAACCTGATTATTCACATGACTGGAATCCCGGGCACCTCGCTGGAGGAATCAGTCAATGCGTCAGCCATCGTTCAGGAGCGTTTGGCGGAAATCCCGGAGGTGGTTAAGTTGGCGGCGCAGACAGGCCGTGCCGAACTCAGCGAAGACACTTTTGGCCCTTACTACACCGAATTAGATGTGAATCTCCAGGAGAGCAGCAGAAGTCGTAAAGAGGTGGTAACTGACGTCCGCCACAAGCTCGACGATATTCGAGGTTTTACCTTCGGCATCAAGCAGTTCATTTCAGAGCGCATTGAAGAGGTCCTGAGTGGGACGACAGCGACAGTGGTAGTCAAACTCTTCGGCCCTGATCTCAACAGGTTGCGCGACAAAGGGAGGGCGATCCAGACGGCCATGGCCGAGGTGCCTGGGATGGCTGATCTCTCCATAGAACAGCAGATCGGCGTCCCCAAGGTACAAGTCAGGTTTGACCGGGAAGCTTTGGCACAGGTGGGGCTCAACAGCGCTGGTCTGGCCGAAACGATGCGGGCCGCGTTCTTTGGAACAACGGTTTCCCGTGTCTTCGAGCAGCAACGGTCATTCGATATCCTGGTCCGTTATGAACCGGAAATGGCTAAAGATCTTCAAGCCATACGCACAACACTGGTGGACACTCCTGTTGGAGGAAAAGTACCGCTCGGCAGCCTGGCCGATATTGGCATTGTCGACGGCCCCAACATGATCAACCGCGAAAATGCCCAGCGGAGAATAGTGGTCTCTGCCAATATCTCAAGTGGAAGCCTGAGCCAGGTGGTGGCCGCCATTAAGCAGAAGATAGCCGACAGAGTCCGTCTGCCAACCGGCTATTATATTGTTTATGGCGGGCAATACGAGGCTCAAAGGGATGCCTATCGCCAAATTCTGCTGATGAGTGGAGTGGCAGCTTCGGGCATTTTTCTGCTCCTCTTCCTGGCCTTCAGGTCGGTGAGACAATCACTGCTGGTGATGGTAAATTTGCCGCTGGCCCTGATCGGAGGCGTGGCGGCCGTGTTTCTGATTAGCCAGGGTTCGGCTTCCATCGGCTCACTGGTGGGGTTCGTCACACTCTTCGGTATTGCCACCCGCAACGGTATTATGCTCATCACTCACTATAATCACTTGATTGAACAAGAAGGAATGAAACCTGGACGCGAGCTGGTCATCCGCGGAGCCATGGAACGGTTGTCGCCGATCCTCATGACTGCCCTGACAGCGGGATTAGGCCTCCTGCCACTTGCTTTAGGTGGAGGCAAACCTGGACGGGAATTGGAACAACCCATGGCCGTTGTCATCCTGGGTGGTCTGGTCACTTCGACATTGCTCAACATGGTGGTCCTCCCTGCCCTCTTCCTGAAATACGGCCGTCCTCCAGCAGTGGATCCGTCGACCATTTTCGAAGTTGTTGAAAGACCTGCCGGTTAGAAATGCCCATGGGGCTGTAGAGTGGTAACATAGCCGGCTCGCGACCGACTCCCACGATGAGATAGCCCGTCCGGAGCCTGGCAGGAAAGAAGACAGCCAGTCAATTTGAGGACTGTAATCTCGACGCTCTGAAAGCTCTTCTCGTTTCTCGTGTTTTGCCGAAAAAGGACTTCGTGCTTGCTACCTGTTCTGTTTCCAGATTCGATAGGAGTCGTTCGGAGGGGAGGACAACCTTGGGGAACGGGCCGGATGGAGTTAGATGGTAAGTTGGATATTTCCAATAGTTATGGAAGGATTATTTAGTGGGACCCCTAACCTGGGTATTCAATGGAACTACATTTTGAGGTAGGATAGTCCAACCTGGATCTGCATCCAGCCCATTCTCCAAGTCTCAAAGATCTTGTCGCTACAACCGCCGCACACGTACAAATCAGTATTTCCACACTTCCGGAGCGGCGCCAACCCGGCATATCTTCCCGGGTTCTCTCATTTCTTACAGCTTAAGGTCCAGATCAATCTTCTCAATGATGGCCTTAGCCTCTTTATCGTCTTTTGCTGCCTTGACACGTGCAGCGTACTGCTGAGCTTTCTTCTGAAGAGACTCCACGGCCTTTTGCGAGAGCTTGAAGTCCTCCATGTTAGTAATGGTCTTGTCTGACTTCGAAATCATTTCCTCATAATGCTGGATACCCTCCCTACTGGTTTGAACCAGGAATTTCAGGTAGGTCAGGCCCTCTTTCTTGTGGCTCATCCTGAAGAACTGCTCTTCAGGTTCGGTCTTAACCTTGGCCACAAGGCTCTTCAGAGATTCCAAGTAGACCTTTACCATGTCGGAATGGTCCTCACAACATGCAACAAAGGTACTTGACAGGAAATAACCGGGAATCACGAGGAGCAAACTCAGCCAAAGAACCGTGGTCCTCTTCATGATTGCCCTCTCCTTTTCCTCAGACTACTACCTCCAGGAAGATGAGATTCCGATACCTTCGACTGTCCGCGCTTTGATCCTGTGACAAATCTAGCTGCAATTCAATCGCCAAGCTAAGCCCCTAATCCAAAACCGTCCTACGCCATGAAACGTATTGAATTTGAATTACTTTTCGGCAGAATTGTTCTTTTTCTTGAACTCCATTCCGAATAACCGGTCCTGGCAGAAGTTTCCCATGGGTGAATTCTCCCAATTTGGCTCGCAAGACCCAGTCACCCATGGGCAGAAGGCTTCCTTTCGATATACTGCTATTCTGCCTCAGTCTTGCTTGGTTTTTGCTGTAGGGCGGTTGCGTCGACCATCTAAACTCGAGGCGTGTCACAGCCGAAGGCTTCAGAAGCCTTCGCCCCTGCAGCTTTCACCGTATAACTGACCCAGTACCTTGATCTTTGCAGAAATGGCCGAATGGATAAGAAAAGAGAACTCTCGGCTGCCTTGGTTCTGCCGTCGAGAAGGTCGATGCAGATCCAATTCGAAGCAGCGATGGATATAGGCAGATGCAGCCTACCCCGGCTGCGGGACCCCCAACACCGCACGAACAGAATCACGAGCAATCAGCAGTTCCTCATTGGTCGGAATGACATAAACCCGGGTTCTGCTTCCGCGAGGGCTGATCTCGCCTTCCTTGCGAACGGTGGATTCGTTCAGCCCAGGTTCGACTTCGATGCCGTAGAAACTGAGGGTGTCGCAGCTCCGAGCCCGAACCAAGGGTGCATTTTCGCCGATGCCACCTGTAAAGATTAAGCCATCCACCCTTCCCAGCACACCGCAGTAAGCACCGATATACTTCTTGACCCGGTAGCAGAAAACTTCAATAGCCAGCTTTGCCCGTTCATTCCCAGCTGCGTACTCATCCATTATCTCCCGCATGTCGCTGGAAACCCCGGAGATGCCGTAAAGGCCACTATGCTTGTTCAACAGAGTGGTCGCCTCGTGGATTGATAGTTCCTCTTTGGCCATCACATGCAGGATGATGGAGGGATCCAGATCGCCACTGCGACTGCCCATCACCAGCCCCTCCAGCGGGGTGAAGCCCATGGATGTGTCCACCGATCTCCCAGCCCCGATGGCACAGATGGATGCTCCGTTGCCCAGGTGGACGGTGATCAGATTGGCTTCTTCCCTCTTCAGGTCGAAGATCTGCCGGAACCGGTAGGCTACAAAGCGATGGGATGTGCCGTGGAAACCGTACCGCCGGATCTGATGACGACGATACAGAACATAAGGCAACCCATAGACATAAGCACAAGCCGGCATGGTCTGATGGAAGGCTGTGTCAAACACAGCCACCTGCGGCACATCCGGCAGCAATTGGGCACAGACCTGGTATCCCTTGAGATTGTGTGGGTTATGGAGCGGAGCCAATTCTATACACTCACGGATTTGGGCCACCACCTGTTCATCCATGAGAGTTGACGCACTGAATTTCTCTCCACCGTGCACGACGCGATGCCCGACCACGCCAATGTCGGATTTATCCCGGATGGCGGGTTGTGTGCCTGAGGTGAGCAGAGAAAGACACATGGCTACAGCAGTCCTGTGATCTAAGACCTCTTCCACCGACTTGGCCGGTTTTTCATCTCCCTGCTGGTAACTGATGATGGCATCCGTGGTCCCGATCTTTTCCACGATCCCTTTGGCCAGGAACCGGTCCTCGTTCTGAGCAATCAAGTCCACATCGGTGTCAATCAACTGGAACTTCACCGTTGAGCTGCCGCAGTTTAAGACCAGAGCCTTCATGAAAGAAATCTCCTCTTAGGTCCAGCTACTCTGTTTTTCCGTGATGCTCGAAAAAGCCACGCCCGGTTTTGACGCCGAGATCTCCCTCGCGAACCTTCTTTCGCAGGACGGGGCAAGGGCGATATTTCAGATCGCCCAGCTCCCGGAATAGATAATCCATCCATTTCATCACTTCATCCAACCCCATCCGGTCGGCCAAGGCCAGCGGGCCCACTTCCATGTTGTAACCCAGTTTCATTGCAATATCCACGTCCTCGGCGCTGGCCACGCCTTCCATGACCACGTGCATGGCTTCATTGATCATGGGCAAAATCACCCGAGTCGTCACATAGCCTGGATACTCATATACTTCGATGGGCGTCTTCCCCAAGCGAATCAGGAATTCGCGAACCTGCTGGTAGGTTTCTCCGGAAGTCTGAAGACCCCGGATCAACTCTACCAGCTTGACTCGGGTCACAGGATTCAGGAAATGCGCCCCGATGAATCGTTGGGGATGGGCAATGTGCTCGGCCATGGCCGTGATACTCAGGGTGGACGTGTTGGTAACGAAAAAGGTCGTAGGAGGATTGAGGCGCGATAGTTCCTTGAACAGTCCTACCTTCAGGGAGAGGTCCTCCGGGATGGCCTCGATCAAAACCGGCAATCCAGCCAAGTCCTGCAGACTGGCGGTGACCCCGATGCGTTTCATCAAGGCCCGTTTGTCCCCCTCGGTCAAGGCCCAACGGGAGATTTCATAGTCAAAGTAGTCACCGATCTTTGCCAGGGCTGACTCGGCCAATTCCTGGTCCAATTCGCACAGTTGGACCTCGATGCCAGCTTGAGCCATGAATGCTGCAATTCCTCGTCCCATGGTCCCGCCGCCGATGATTCCCACTTGATGAATCTCGCTCATGTTCTCGTTCCTCACCGAGGTCGCTACTGCTTCGGACACGGCCGCAAATCCGTGTCCTCTTTCCTTTTCCATGATTCTGCTCCATTCTCACCAGTCGTCACATCTGGGAGGGTCAACACCCTTCACAGAATGACTGCAGGTGTAAATTTCTTCCCTCGCGGTTACAGACCGGCGAAGTCAATCTGCTGGACGTCTGCTGCATGGGCCAGCCGTCAACCGGCAGTAGCCAGGTACAACCGTCCTGCCTCTAAGGCTTTCCGATTCAGCGAGCGCAAATTCTCGTTGCCGACGCTACTCTCGATCGCCGAGAGAACATGGGCCCTCTTCAGGATGGGGCACTTCGTCAGCAGAGCCCCCAGGATGATCACGTTGGCAACTTTCGCGTCTCCCAGTTCATGCGCCATTTTCGCCGCAGGAACCGCCAGGATCTCGCGTTCTTTGCTTAGTGAGCTTTCCACTATAACGGAACTGTCGTAAACCACCAAGCCGCCAGACTTTACGGTTTCCTGGAAGCGCCGGAGTGACGGGGCATTCATCGCAATAAGAATATCAGGGGTATCGACCAAGGGAGTCCCGATGGCATGGCAGGACAGGACCACATTGCAGTTGGCAGTCCCACCGCGCATCTCCGGCCCGTAAGAAGGCAGCCACGTAACATGGTAGCCCTCTATCATGGCCACGGTTGCCAGAGTAACCCCCATAAACAGGACCCCTTGTCCTCCGAAGCCGGCAATCTTGAATTCCTTGGTTTCAATTGGAACTGTGGCATCCTCATCTGCCACAGCCTGGGGGGGGGAGGGGACCGCTAGATCCAAGATCCCCGCTACAGCAGAAGTCGGTAAGGCGGGTCGGGCTGGAGGCAGTATTTGCCTCGACGTGGATACGTCCTTGCAGACTCCGAGCGGAAAAACCGGTAACATTTGATCCTCAATCCACTTCCAAGCCTGCAACGGCTGCAATTTCCAGCCGGTTGGACAGGGTGAAAGCACCTCTACCAGGGAGAAACCTCGATGCTCGACCTGGTTTCGAATTGCTTTTCTAACGGCTTGCCGGGCCTTCATGTATGTTTTCGGACTCGTGAGCGCTACCCGTTCCAGGTAGCTGGCACCTTCCAGCGTGCTCAACAGTTCGCATATCCGCAGGGGATAACCTTCCTGCTGAGGGTCGCGTCCCATGGGGGTAGTCACGGTCCGCTGGCCAAGCAGCGAAGTGGGGGCCATTTGTCCGCCGGTCATCCCGTATATAGCATTGTTCACGAAAAAGACAGTGATGTTCTCACCCCGGGTGGCGGCATGAATGATCTCCGCTGTTCCGATAGCCGCCAGGTCTCCATCTCCCTGGTATGCAATTACGATACTCTCGGGTTTGCTGCGTTTGATTCCGGTGGCTACAGCCGGGGCCCGCCCGTGCGCCGCCTGCACATTTCCGACATCCAGGTAATGGTAGGCAAACACAGAACACCCGACAGGGCTCACAAAAACCGTCCGCTCCTGGATTTCCAGGTCGTCGATCGCCTCGGCAATAAACTTGTGCAGAGTCCCATGACCGCAGCCCGGGCAGTAGTGAGTGAGCCTGACCTCGCTTTCTTTGCGATCATAGGTGGTGTAAAAGCTTTGAGGTTTTTCATGAGTGATCGAGTACATCATGTCTCCTCGTGTCCGGACAGCTGTTAAAAGCTACATCCCGACTTGAACCTCATCCTTTACGCCTATCCCGATTGCGGCGATCTTTTGCAGCAGTTCCTCGGGTGTGGGGACCATACCACCCTTTCTTCCATGGAAATGAACGGCGGCCTGGTCACCTACCGACAGACGCACATCCTCCACCATCTGACCCCAACTGAGTTCACAAACCAGGAAAGTCTTGCCTTCCATTGCCAGTGCCCTCAGCTCTTGTTTCGGAAATGGCCACAACGAAATAGGCCGAAAGAGCCCCAATCTCAGCCCCCGGGCACGGCCTTTGTCGACTACCGATCGAAGAATTCTGGAGACGATCCCATATCCCACCAGAACGGTCTCAGCGTCTTCGGTGCGATAAGCTTCGAAGCGCGTGCAACATTGAGCCGCCACTTCGTACTTCTTTTCCAGATGGTTGATATGCCGTTCCATGGCTTCAGGCTGCAGACGGATAGAGCTGATCAGGTTTTGTCGTGTCTGAGCATTCCCCTGCACGGCCCAGGCATTGACCGGTGCTTCCAGGGCTAATGGGGAAAACTCTACCGGCTCCATCATCTGCCCGACAAACCCATCGGCCAATACGATCACGGGGTTGCGCAAACGGTCCGCGATCTCAAAAGCCTGCATCGTGAAATCGCACATCTCTTGCGCCGAATCAGGAGCCAGGACAATGTTGTGATAATTCCCGTGCCCTCCCCCTTTCACGATCTGGAAGTAGTCACTCTGCTCCGGGCCGATGTTGCCCAGGCCAGGACCCGCGCGCATGATGTCCACAATGACACAAGGTAGCTCCGCCCCCGCCAAATAGGAGATCCCTTCCTGCATCAAGCTAATCCCCGGGCCCGAGGAGGCAGACATGACTCGGGTCCCCGTGGCGGCGGCACCGTAAACCATATTGATCGCAGCTACCTCGCTCTCCGCTTGCAGAAAGACCCCACCGGCTTTCGGGAAGTAGTACGCTGCGGCTTCCGCAATCTCACTGGCTGGAGTGATAGGGTAGCCGTAATAAGCGCGACATCCAGCCAGGATAGCCCCCTTCACTACGGCCACGTTGCCTTTAGTGAGCTTCTTGGACATGTTTTTCTGGGGTTGGATTCTTCAGATAGACTGTGATGGCCCCTGGCTCGGGGCAGACATAAAAGCAAACCCCGCAACCACTGCAACTCCGGGCAACAAATATGGCAGGCTGGAATCCCTGGGAGTTCAGGGACTCAGAAAACTGTATTCCTTTAATCGGGCAGGCAGAAAGACAGAATCCGCAGCCCTTGCACTCGTTTGCGGAGATCTCTATCCTCCCGCGATCATACTCTCTTACCTTGGAAGCACTGTTCATCGGGTGTTCGGGGCTGAATTGCCCTTTCCATCAAACTTGCTTTTAGCCCAGAGTCCGTCGGGAAATCCCCACTTCACTTCCGGTCACTCGATTACGGCAATCTTCACCGCCGCTTAGTGGAGTTGTTCCTGCAAAGCGCCGAGGCATACAATCTCTTCCCGTCGGTCAAGCGTGCGACACTTCAACGATTGACCACGAGCTACTAAAATACTCTTTAGCATGCCCTTTTCCAAAACCTCCCAATGTCCTAAACTCTGCCACGAGAGAGGATCTATGTTTGGTCAGCGGTAGACCCGGTTCATCCACCCTGCGGTAATTCACCCGACCGTGGGTCAAAAAAGCCGAAATTCTTGAAATTCAAGCGGATTTGGATTAAACAGAAGACCTACTGAATCTGTGGTACCATCCCGAGGTTTTCTTTGGTTGGCGAGTTGCTGAGCGATTGTCCCATGTTCCAACCAGTCAGCCTTGTTTTTGTCGGAATCTGGGGATGCGTGCGGCGTGACAGACCCAATCAACCTGTAAGTTGGCAGCTATTTTCCGAACTTGGTTGAACCTGGGATGAGGGGCAGATTCCGTAGCGGCAAACCATGATACAAGGTTCTCTTGTCCCGGATCATCTCGCCGACCTCCCGATTGCCTATAACAGCCCTGGACGCGGATTAAAACGATAGTTAATTACCTAAAGGAGAGATTCTTCCATGCCCGAGAAAGCACCCAGGCCAGCCAGCAAGCTGCTCGAGCAGATTCATTTCTTAGTGTCCTTGAGCAATAATCCGGTCAGCTACCTGGGGATACTGATCACCACCGTCAGCGGCCTATTGATCGTGATCCTGTCTGTCCTGGAAATCTTAAATTACATCTCCAACACCTACGTCGGCATCCTGAGCTTCCTCATCATGCCTTTTTTCTTTATTGCCGGCCTGGTGCTGATTCCCTTGGGGATCATTCGGACCAAGCTGATCAGGCAGAGAATGACCGAGGCCGGGAAGCCGGTGGCCGAGCTTCATTATCCCCGCTGGGACTTTAATGACGTAAAGGTTCGAAAGACGGCCAGCTTTGTGGTAGTGGCCACAGTTCTGAACGTGGTGATCCTTTCGCTGGCTACCTACAAGGGAATCCATTACATGGAGACAGTGGAGTTCTGCGGGACGGTTTGTCACAGCGTCATGAAACCGGAATATACTGCCTACATCGGCTCGCCTCATGCCCGGGTCGCCTGCACCGGCTGCCATATCGGGCCGGGCGCTTCCTGGTTTGTCAAATCCAAGTTGTCAGGCGTCCGGCAGGTATTCGCCGTGACACTAAAAACTTACAGTCGTCCCATCCCAACCCCTGTTCATGCCCTTCGTCCGGCGCGGGAAACCTGTGAACAGTGCCATTGGCCGCAGAAGTTTCACGATGCAAGCCTCAGAGTCATCCATCACTTCAAAGACGATGAGAAGAATACACAGCTGACGACTGTGTTAATCTTGAAGGTGGGTGGGACCCTGGGACAAGCCGGCCGCGGTACCGGCATTCACTGGTGGCACATGGATCCTGCCAACCGGGTTCGATACGTGGCAGATGAGAAGCGCCAGACCGTCTATTGGGTGGAACACTCCCGCCAGGACGGAACGCAGACCGAGTACACCCTGGCAGACACCTCACAAGCGATACCGGATTTCGCCAAGGCAGAAAAACGCGTCATGGATTGCGTAGACTGCCATAACCATCCCACTCATATCTACAGGATGCCGGAAGAAGCCATGGATCAGGCCATATTGAACCAGGAGATCGATGTCACCCTCCCTTATATCAAGAGGAAAGGGGTTGAGCTTCTGAAGGCCTCTTACGCCAGTGAGTCTGATGCGCAACAGCAGATCGTCAAGGGGATCCGAGAATACTATCAGAAAGAGTATCCACAGGTTTACTCTTCCAAGCAGGCAGCCGTGGATGCCGCAGCCCTCGCCGTGTTCAGAGGCTATTCTCACAATGTCTTTCCTCAGATGAACCTCTCCTGGGGGACATATCCAAATAACCTCGGGCACCAGGACTTTCCGGGATGCTGGCGCTGCCATGACGAGAACCACAAGAGCAAAGATGGAAAGACCATTACACAGGACTGCACGGCCTGTCATGACCTCGTCGCCCAGGACGAAGAGAATCCCAAACTGCCTTCTGAATTGCTGAAACGATGACCATAACTGCGGACTTGTTCGGCCCACGTGGAGGAGTCCTCTAAATGGGTGAATTTGCGTTGTGGGGTTAAATTCCGCAGTGGTTTTCGGTCCAATACGATGACCTCTTCCCCCATCCTTCAAAGAAAACAATAATTTACAACTGTTTCATTTATCTACAATGTTTGGTATAAAGTGTGCTGAAAAATGAAACGGGTTACGGTATTATGGGGTAGGGTGTATACTCATTTGTCCGGATGTCTTGAAAGCTTAAACCTTTTATAATGAATAGAATTTCAGCGCGGTCAGACATGGTCTGCTTAAGCTCCAAATTGGCACAGGTTTTCCAGAGGAGAAATTTGCGTTGAAGAAGAGTGTCCTGGCTTTGCTCGTCCTGATCGGTGTTCTGTCCGCCGTGGCCCTTGGCTTCTTCTTCAGGCATCGTTATCGGGCTGCGCAGTTAACTGCCTCGACGCATCGCCCGCAGGCTGACCTCAGCTACCTCTCGATCCTTCAATCCAACCAGGTCCTTGCCAAAGTCGGAACCACCGCCATTCACGGCACAGACGTGCGGGACGCCCTGCAGATGGAATTTCACGGGCAGTCCTTCCATAGTTCCCTCTCGCCTCAAGACCTTGCCTTGAAGATTTCTGAAACGGTTGACCGGGTTGTCGAGGATGAAGTACTTGCCCAGGCGGCGCAGCGGCAGGGTATGAGAACCACCTTTACCGGACCCGGTGCGCGCCAGGATCTGGCGGTCCAACTCGTCCGTGCTGAACAAGCCAAGCTTCCTGCTGTGAGTGACAAGGAACTTCGGACCTTCTACAAGGAACATGGTGAAAAGTTCTATATCCCGCCAGGAATAAATGTCCGGGAACTTTTTCTGCCCGTGCCCAGCTTGAGCCGGGACAGAAAAGAAGAAGTGGAAAAGGCCAAGCGCCAGGCTGAAAGCCTGGCAACACGACTTCGCCAGGGGGAGGCTGCGGAAGCAATGGCCGTTGAGTTTGTCCCAGAAGCCTTTCGGGATCGGGCAAAAGGGTATCTTTTTAAAGGTGGTGTTTTGACGGAATCCGAGGAACGAAATATTCTCAAACTAAGACCAGGGGAGGTGATCGGACCCATCCGAGTAGAAGGGGGCGTCTCTGTGTTTCAGGGAGTCTCCCAGGAACGCGCCCGACTGATTCCTTTCTACCAAGCACAGGAAAAAATCAAAACCTATCTGGAAACTTCAAGAATCCAGGAACTCAGAAAAACCCTAATCGAAAAGTACAAGCAGGATGTTTCAGTTCAGAAATTTGCTCCAGGCGCATCCCCGTTGCCAACCAGCAAATCCTGAACAGGTTCAGGCCTTCAGACCTGGCATTTTATATCGATCTTCACCCAATTCGGGTAGATATGGAGGAAATTTATGATCAGGAACCAACACGGTTCAACTGTGATCAGACTCATGGTTCCCCTTCTGCTCCTCTCCTGTCTGGCTGTAACTCTCATAGCCAGCAGTGATGGGAATAAGGGGCCCGGCTCTTTTACCAAGCATGACCTGGCTTACTACTTGGACGAAGCTACTCTTGCCTTTGTCCGTCCAGGGCTGAAACTTCAAATCACGTCGGTGCAGATTGGGAGTGACAATGGAGTCACCGTATTCTTCACCATCACGGATCCCAAAGGAATGATTCTGGATCGTGCCGGCATCGACACCCCAGGACCGGTGAGCACGAGTTTCGTCCTGGCCCGAATCCCCAAGGAGAAACAGGGCACCGCCCCTTTCGTCTCACAGCAGTATGTGTCTTACACCACCCGGATCGGGAAGGACCCCACTACTGGTGTCACGGCGGTGCAGGCTAGCGCTGACAGCGGAGGAACCTACACGAAGTTCGGGGACGGGTCGTACAGTTATAAGCTTAAGACCGTCCTTCCCGCAGGATTTGACAAATCGGCTACCCACACCGTTTCTTTGTACGGTCGTCGCGATCTCAGCGAGTTCGGACTCGGTTCAGAATACGGGTATAGCACCGAATATAGCTGGGTGCCCAACGGTAACCAGGTTGTAGACGTTCGCGATGTAGTCAGAACAGACACCTGCAACAAATGTCACGATCCATTGTCAGCTCATGGAGGTGCCCGTACAACGGTTCCGACTTGCGTTAC